>NZ_JBYSYW010000035.1:0-63004 GCF_058783825.1 Pseudomonas sp. FW305-96 | reverse complement strand
CGACTCGTCGCGACGCCTTGCCTGAGCGCAAAAATCGCTCGCGATTTATTGGTCGTATTTGCAAAACACCACACTAGGTGAATCGCCGCCGCCGTTCATCGCCGCCGCAATAAAATCTTGCGCGACAAAGAACCAAATCGATCGCCTCGTGTCTCAGGAGGTACCGCGTAAACCCTTGCGGATCAAGGACCTATAACGTGATGAAACGCCTTGCAAGCCTTTCCATGGTCGCCACCCTGCTGCTGCTCGGCGGCTGCTACAGCAACCATTACCACGATGATGACGATGGCTGGCGCGACCGTGACCGCGGCCACCGTCACCACCATCGCCATGACCGCGACGATGACGACCGCCAGTACCGTGACCGTTACTACCGCTGAAGCGTCCTTGCAACCCTGACTCGCCGCGAGCATGCGGCAATCTACCCCTGATGACTCCCCTGAGGTTCATAACATGCGTCTGACTCTGCCTTCCCTCGCCCTCGGCCTGCTGCTCTGCCAGGGCGCTTTCGCCGGTGACGGCACCGCGGCCATCGGCGGCGGCCTGGGTGGCGCCCTTGGCAACGTCGTGGGCAAACAGATCGGCGGCAGCACCGGTGCGGCGATCGGCGCCGGCCTCGGTGGCGCGGCCGGCAGCGCGGTGGGCGCGCGCAAGGGCAACCGTACCGAAGCGGCCATCGGCGGCGGCCTGGGCTCGGCGGGCGGTTCGCTGATCGGCGGCAAGCTCGGCGGCTCCAACGGTTCGACCATCGGTGCCGGCCTGGGCGGCGCGGCCGGTGGCGCCATCGGTAACCACATGGGCGACAACAACCGCAAGCACAAGCGTCGCCACTGATCCCAACGGTCGAAGGCTCGAAGCGAAACAGCAAAAGGCGGCTGCCCCTTAAGGGACAGCCGCCTTTTTCTTTGGCGCGATTGCAGCGTGCGGGCAGCGTAGGCATGCGCCGCAGAAATTCATGAATCAAAGGAATGACGGCAATCCAATAAATCGTTTGCGGATACCCCCTGCACGCTTCGATATTCACGCCATCGAATCACAGGCGCCGCGCACATGAATCAGCCAAGCATCAGCCAGTCCATTGCCATCGTTCACCCGATCACGCTTTCCCATGGTCGCAATGCCGAAGTCTGGGATATCACCGGCAAGCGCTACATCGACTTCGTCGGCGGCATCGGCGTGCTCAACCTGGGCCACTGCAATCCGGCGGTAGTCGAAGCGATCCAGCAGCAGGCCACGCGCCTGACCCACTACGCCTTCAACGCGGCGCCCCACGGCCCCTACCTGGAGCTCATGGAGCGCCTGCGTGAATTCGTCCCGGTCAGCTACCCGTTGGCCGGCATGCTCACCAACAGCGGCGCGGAAGCGGCGGAAAACGCGTTGAAGGTCGCCCGCGGCGCGACCGGCAAGCGCGCTGTCGTCGCCTTCGACGGCGGCTTCCATGGCCGCACCCTGGCCACCCTCAACCTCAATGGCAAGGTTGCCCCGTACAAGCAACGCGTGGGGGAACTGCCAGGCCCGGTCTATCACCTGCCCTACCCCAGCCCGGACACCGGGGTGAGTTGCGAACAGGCGCTCAAGGCCATGGAACGCCTGTTCAACGTGGAGTTGGCGGTGGAGGACGTGGCGGCGTTCATCTTCGAGCCGGTGCAGGGTGAAGGTGGTTTCCTCGCCCTCGATCCGAGCTTTGCCCAGGCCTTGCGCCGCTTCTGCGACAGCCACGGGATACTGATCATCGTCGACGAGATCCAGTCCGGTTTCGGCCGCACCGGGCAGCGTTTCGCCTTCCCCCGACTGGGGATCGAGCCGGACCTGCTGCTGCTGGCCAAGAGCATCGCCGGTGGCATGCCCCTGGGCGCGGTGGTCGGCCGCCGGGAGATCATGGGCTCGCTGCCCAAGGGCGGCCTGGGCGGCACCTACTCGGGCAATCCGATCGCCTGTGCGGCGGCCTTGGCGAGCCTTGCGCAGATGACCGACGCCAACCTCGCCACCTGGGGCGAACGCCAGGAACAGGCCATCGTCGCACGCCATGCACGCTGGAAAGCCGCAGGATTGTCCAGTTCGCTCGGCCGCCTGACCGGCGTCGGCGCCATGCGCGGGCTGGAGTTCGTCAACGGCGATGGCAGCCCGGCACCGGCGCAACTGGCCAAGGTGCTGGAGGCGGCGCGTGCCAAGGGGTTGCTGCTGATGCCCAGTGGCAAGGCGCGGCATATCATCCGCCTGTTAGCGCCGCTGACCATCGAGGCCGAGGTGCTCGAGGAAGGGCTGGATATCCTCGAGCAGTGCCTGGCTGAACTGGGGTAAGGGTTACAGGCCCAGCTCTTCGGGGGTGGGCATGTCGCATTCGAAGGCGATCCAGCCGCCTTCGAGTTCGGCATGGCCGTTGACGATCAGGCCGTAGTAAGTGAGACCGTTCTCCAGCGTGACGCAGATGTGCGTGGCGCCTTTTTCCGGTGCCGCGAGCGTTCCGACAAAATGCACCTTCTTCAGCACTTCGGTTACCGCCTCGAGGCCCACGCGCATGTTGCTGTTCTCCGAAGCCTCGGTGTCGCCCCCACGGTCTTCGGCGCTGACGGTCACGGTGGCGATGTAGGGGTATTTGCTGCTCAAGCGGGGTTACCTCGGGGTATGGGGCTGAAAATGGGTGACAAGAGTACGGCAGACGCTCGGGGTTGTCTCTACCGGCTCATCGCGGGGCAGGCCCGCTCCCACGGGAGGCCCTGCGACCTGGCTGACATGGCCTCGCGGGCGCCGATCTGTTAGGGTGCCCGCCGATGCATGCCCCACCACGCGAGGATACCGAGTGAGCGCAGAACAACCCCTGATCGCCGACCTGTTCGAGGTCGACAAACGCCTGACCCTCAAGCCCGTCGTGGACTTCAATGCCTACCTGCGCAACGCTTTCGGCGACGGCCCCTGCCGCTGCCACCGCTGCGTCGAGGGCAATGGTGACGAGAGCACCTATAGCCACCGCCACAGCTTCGAACTGGAAGGCCGCACCTTGCACCGACGCTTCGCCAGCACCGCCGGCAGCGACGTGTTGATGGTGCTGAAGAAGGCGTGGCTGTCCTACACCAAGGCCGAACTGATCACCGTCGGCGCGCTGGACATGGCCACCCTCAAGGCCTTCACCGACGCGGCCCTGCACGAACGCCTGCTGGCCCTGTTGCCGGCCAGCGGCCTGGCGCGTGAAGCCGAGGGCCAATGGCAGCTGCAGGTGCTCGCCGACTGACGGTCGCCCCGGCAGGATTCTCCCGCTCTGCTAACTTGGGAGAATCCTCACCCGCAGGTGACCCGCCATGGCCCGCACGACTCCCATCGAGCTGTACCGCAATATCGGCATTGTCGCTCACGTGGATGCCGGCAAGACCACCACCACCGAACGGATCCTGTTCTACACCGGGGTCAACCACAAGATGGGCGAGGTGCACGACGGCGCCGCGACCATGGACTGGATGGCTCAGGAGCAGGAGCGTGGCATCACCATCACCTCGGCGGCCACCACGGCCTTCTGGCAGGGCTCGACCAAGCAGTTCGAGCACAAGTACCGCTTCAATATCATCGACACCCCAGGCCACGTCGACTTCACCATCGAGGTGGAGCGCTCGCTGCGCGTGCTCGATGGCGCGGTGGTGGTGTTCAGCGGCGCCGATGGGGTCGAGCCGCAGTCCGAGACCGTGTGGCGCCAGGCCAACAAGTACCATGTGCCGCGCCTGGCCTACATCAACAAGATGGACCGCCAGGGCGCGGACTTCCTGCGTGTGGTGAAACAGATCGACCAGCGCCTGGGCCACCACCCGGTGCCGATCCAGCTGGCCATCGGCAGCGAGGAGAACTTCATTGGCCAGATCGACCTGGTGAAGATGAAAGCCATCTACTGGAACGATGCCGACCAGGGCACCAGCTACCGCGAGGAAGCGATCCCCGCTGAACTGAAGGCCCTGGCCGACGAGTGGCGTGCCCATATGCTGGAAGCGGCGGCGGATGCCAGCGAAGCACTGACCCTGAAGTACCTTGAAGGTGAGGAATTCACCACCGAGGAAATCAAGGCCGCCCTGCGCCAACGCACCATCGCCAACGAAATCGTCCCGACCATCCTCGGCTCGTCATTCAAGAACAAGGGCGTGCCGCTGATGCTCGACGCGGTGATCGACTACCTGCCCGCCCCGTCCGAAATCCCGGCGATCAAGGGCACTGACCCGGACGATGAAGACAAGCACCTGGAACGCCACGCCGACGACAAGGAGCCGTTCTCGGCCCTGGCCTTCAAGATCGCCACCGACCCGTTCGTCGGCACCCTGACCTTCGCCCGGGTGTATTCCGGCGTGCTCAGCTCGGGCAATGCGGTGCTCAACTCGGTCAAGGGCAAGAAGGAGCGCATCGGCCGCATGGTGCAGATGCACGCCAACCAGCGCGCCGAGATCAAGGACGTGTGCGCCGGCGATATCGCCGCACTGATCGGCATGAAGGACGTGACCACAGGCGACACCCTGTGCGACATGGACAAGCCGATCATCCTCGAGCGCATGGATTTCCCCGACCCGGTGATCTCGGTGGCGGTGGAGCCAAAGACCAAGGGCGACCAGGAGAAAATGGGCATCGCCCTGGGCAAGCTGGCCCAGGAGGACCCGTCGTTCCGGGTCAAGACCGACGAGGAAACCGGCCAGACCATCATTTCCGGCATGGGCGAGTTGCATCTGGACATCATCGTCGACCGCATGCGCCGCGAGTTCAACGTCGAAGCCAATATCGGCAAGCCGCAGGTGGCCTACCGCGAGAAGATCCGCAACACCTGCGAAATCGAAGGGCGTTTCGTGCGCCAATCAGGCGGACGCGGCCAGTATGGCCATTGCTGGATCCGCTTCGCCCCCGGCGACGAAGGCAAGGAAGGGCTGGAGTTCGTCAACGAGATTGTCGGCGGCGTGGTCCCGCGCGAATACATCCCGGCGATCCAGAAAGGCATCGAGGAGCAGATGAAGAACGGCGTGCTCGCCGGCTACCCGCTGATCAACCTCAAGGCGGCGGTGTTCGACGGCTCGTACCACGACGTCGATTCCAACGAGATGGCCTACAAGATTGCCGCCTCCATGGCCACCAAGCAGCTGTCGCAGAAAGGCGGCGCGGTGCTGCTGGAGCCGGTGATGAAGGTCGAGGTGGTGACGCCGGAAGATTTTCTCGGGGACATCATGGGCGACTTGAATCGCCGCCGAGGAATGATACAGGGTACTGAAGATGTTTCCGCAGGCAAGGCAATTCGCGCGGAGGTACCTTTGGGTGAGATGTTCGGCTACGCCACCTCGATGCGCTCGATGACACAAGGTCGAGCCAGCTATTCGATGGAGTTTCTGAAATATGACGACGCGCCAGCGAGCATCGCCGATGCCATCGTGAAGAAGAATCGCGGGGAGTAGCACCTGACACTTTTACTAGTTGGTTCTTTCGTGTATCCGTCGCAAAGTGATGTAGGCCAAGTTACCCCTCAGCTTGTGGACTGAGCTCTTATGAAATCATACTCATACGCTACACACTGCACAACGCTGCTGGCCACCGACTTGGCCAACACTGTTTTGCACAGGCTGCAGCCTTCGAAGACCGATGCTAGTGCCTTCATGCCATACGGCTTCACGCCATTGGCCGCGCACGTTTCACTCATGCCATTGTTCAATGGCGAAGTAGTTGATTATGCGGGGATCTACCTGCTGGGTCAGGGCCATCATCGCCCCTATAGCCCGCACTCGACGCGCTTTCATTCACCGGATGCCTTGAGCCCGTTCGGCGCTGGCGGCGTCAATGCTTATGCTTACTGCGCAGGGGACCCGGTCAACCTTACTGACCCGACGGGGCACGTTGTCCTCAAACGATCAATTTCAATAACCGAACTGCCAATGAGCCAAGACACCGTACGTAATATTGTGTTCAACAATGAGTTCGTGACAGCCCTTACCAAAATCCCGAATTCACCTTTCAAGCGACCATCCCCCGATTTACCTGACTCTCTGCTGGATGACAACCTCAATGACTTCCCTAAAAGGCCCGCTGAAAAGCAAATCCCTACCAGGCAAGGGGAAAATCGAAGCCCTTTAATCGATGCCTACACCACTACTCTCGGTCAAACGCTGGAGATTGAAGCGAAAGACCGAAATGCGCGCGAAGATCTCAGAAAGAATGCGTTCAATTCGACGCCTAGCGAGCAGATAAAACGTGGGGCCCTCTATGTGAACGCTTTTGATCTGCGCAGGAAAACCGTCAATTACCGCAAAGACATTTCAAAAATGTCCGATGTCAGAACAAACCAATAAATTTCTGTTCTTAGTAGAGACCTGAAAAACAGTTTGCCGCCAAGCACGCAAGCCCCTTTCTTACCTGCGCATGCCCCTCTTGGAAGAGGCATTGGCCCCTTTCGCGTCCTACGTTTGCGCCTACCCTGATCGTGTCAACGCTTCAAGGCTGTTCACCGGCTCGCTTGAGCAGCTTCTTGCAGCGGTCGGAAAGATGCACCACCCGCAACTGCTTGCCCGCCTTGGCATAGCGCTCGCGCAGGGTCTTGAGCGCCGCGATCGCCGAATAATCGACAAAGCTCAGGTGCTGGCAATCCAGCGTCACCTTGGCCGGGTCGTTGGCCGGGTCGAACTGGTTGAGGAACGGCGTGGTCGAGGCGAAGAACAGCGTGCCGTGCACCTGGTAATGCTTGCTCCCCTCGGCGTCCTCATGACTGTCGGCATACAGCTCGCGCGCGTGCTGCCAGGCAAAATTGATGGCCGCGATGACGATACCGAACAGCACCGCCGTGGCCAGGTCGGTGAACACCGTGACCACGGTCACGGCGATGATCGCCAGCACATCGCTCACCGGCACCTTGTGCAGCACCCGCAGCGATGCCCAGGCGAAGGTCTGCTGGGCCACCACGAACATCACCCCGACCAGCGCCGCCAGCGGAATACGCTCGATCAACGGCGACAGGAACAGCACGAACAGCAGGATCATCACCCCCGCCACCACGCCCGACAGTCGGCCACGGCCATTGGAGCTGAGGTTGATCACGGTCTGGCCGATCATCGCGCAGCCGCCCATGCCGCCGCACAGGCCCGAGACCATGTTGGCCGCGCCCAGGGCCACGCACTCGCGGTCTGGGTAACCGCGACTCTCGGTGACCTCGTCGGTGAGGTTGAGGGTCAGCAGGGTTTCCAGCAGGCCGACCATGGCCATCAGCACCGCGTACGGCGCGATGATCTTCAAGGTCTCAAGGTTCCAGGGGATGTCCGGCAGCGCCAGTCTCGGCAGGCCGCCGGCGATGTGCGCCATATCGCCGAGGGTGCGGGTTGGAAGGCCAAGCAGATAGACCAGCAGGCCGACGCCGAGAATCGCCACCAGCGCTGGCGGCACGGCGCGGGTCAGCCTGGGAAGCACGTAGACCACCAGCATGGTCAACGCCACCAGGCCGATCATCAGGTACAGCGGCGCGCCGCTGAGCCAGTGCTCGCCTTCCTTGAAGTGCTCCAGCTGGGCCAGGGCGATCACGATAGCCAGGCCGTTGACGAAGCCGAGCATCACCGGGTAGGGCACCAGGCGCACCAGCTTGCCCAGGCGCAGGGCGCCGAACAGGATCATCACCAGCCCGCCCAGCAGCACCGTGGCCAGCAGGTACTGGACGCCGTGCTGCACCACCAGGGCGACGATGACCACCGCCATCGAACCGGCGGCGCCGGAGATCATCCCCGGGCGGCCGCCGAACAGCGCGGTCAGGGTGCAGATGATGAAGGCGCCGTACAGGCCCATCAGCGGGTTGAGGTGGGCCACCAGGGCGAAAGCGATGCACTCCGGTACCAGGGCGAACGAAGTGGTGAGGCCGGCGAGCAGGTCGGCGCGTAGGCGTGCGGGTTTCATGGAGTACCTGTAAACAACCCCGGCATTACGCTGCGTGGGAGTGTAATGCCGGGGGAATGAGCTCGAAATCGAGGATGGGGATGTTACGGAATTTGCCTGACTGCAACCACTGAAAAGCCGACCTGTGCATGCCGCTGTGATCCACAGCCAGCAAGATGCCGACAAATTTGCCATCATGTCCATTCCACCCGCGGAGATCATGGACATGCCGCTACGCCCCCTCCTCGCCTCGCTGCTGCTGGCCGCCAGCCTTACCGCCCAGGCCGCCACCGAGGTCATTCCCTTGCAACACCGCAGCAGCGCCGAACTGCTGCCCGCCGCCCAGTCCTTCCTGGGCAAGGACGGCAGCGTCAGCACCTTCGAGGACAAGCTGATCGTCAACGCCAGCCAGGAACGCATTGACGATCTGCGCGCCCTGCTGCAACAGCTCGACACCGCGCCCAAACGCCTGCTGATCAGCGTCGACAACAACGACAGCAACTTCCAGGACAACCGCGGCAATGCCCGCGTGATCCGCTACGGCACCGCCAACCGCGAAGGCGGCATGCAGCAGGTACAGGCCAGCGACGGCCAGCCGGCACTGATCCAGGTGGGCCAGAGCATCCCCGTCACCAGTACTTCCACCGACGGTTACGGGCGCATCCAGAGCAACACCGAATACCGCAACGTTACCCAGGGCTTCTACGTCACGCCACGCCTGAGCGGTGATAACGTTCGCCTGCAAATCAGCACCAATAACGACCGAATGAGCCAGGAACGTGCCGATGTAGTGAAAGTGCAGAGCACCGACACGACCGTCACCGGCAAGCTCGGCGAGTGGATCACCCTGGCCGGATTCAACCAGCAGAGTCAGTCCGATCGCAGTGCGTCAAGCCTCAGTTACAGCACCCAGCGCGGTGAAAACATGACTTTGCGGGTCAAAGTCGACCTTCTCGACTGAACCCAGGCAATTCAAGGCCTCGACCAAGGGCCTTGAAACTGACCGCCAAGTCGCATTAGACCAAAGATGTAGTAAGCCGAAAAAAGCACTACAAAATGTTTGACAGGCTCTTTTCGCCAAGGGCATGATGGCCTCGCTCCCGCTAATCAGAGGCCCTGGCAAGGGTCTTCGAGGTGCGCTCCTCCCACCGTGGAGGCACCTCGTGTCCATACGGCCCACAAGGCGGTTCGACGGGATTGCGACTGCAACGAAGAAGTTGTCCCGAGGGACGGAAGCGCATCACCGCAGTTCTGGCAATCGCGTCGCACCGCAGCAAGGCATCCACGAGCCAACCTGCAGGGCACACCTTCGCCTGGCCTGCCCACCCTTCCCCTTCGCACTTCCCCGTTCGCCGCCGCACTCCCCCGGACAGCACAGCCTGGCCCTCTGACCCGCGTATCCGAGCATCAGCACAATTACACTCAAGATCGATGCGACGAGGTTTATTTCCATGGCACTGACACGCGAACAGCAAATTGCAGCCCTCGAGAAAGACTGGGCCGAAAACCCGCGCTGGAAAGGCGTGACCCGTACCTACACCGCCGCCGATGTCGTTCGCCTGCGTGGCTCGCTGCAACCAGAGCACACCCTGGCTCGCCAGGGCGCGGAAAAACTGTGGAAGCTGGTCACCCAAGGTGCCCACCCGTCCTTCCGCCCAGAAAAAGATTTCGTCAACTGCATGGGCGCCCTGACCGGCGGCCAGGCAGTGCAACAGGTCAAGGCCGGCATCCAGGCCATCTACCTGTCCGGCTGGCAGGTTGCCGCCGACAACAACTCGGCCGAGTCGATGTACCCCGACCAGTCGCTGTACCCGGTGGATTCGGTACCGACCGTGGTCAAGCGCATCAACAACTCGTTCCGCCGCGCCGACCAGATCCAATGGAAAGCTGGCAAGAACCCAGGTGACGAAGGCTACATCGACTACTTCGCACCAATCGTGGCTGACGCCGAAGCCGGTTTCGGCGGCGTACTGAACGCCTACGAACTGATGAAGAACATGATTGAAGCGGGCGCCGCCGGCGTGCACTTCGAAGACCAGCTGGCCTCGGTGAAAAAATGCGGCCACATGGGCGGCAAGGTACTGGTACCAACCCAGGAAGCCGTGCAGAAGCTGGTGGCTGCCCGCCTGGCCGCCGACGTTGCCGGTGTACCGACCATCATCCTGGCCCGTACAGACGCCAACGCCGCCGACCTGCTGACCAGCGACTGCGACCCGTACGACCAGCCGTTCGTGATCGGCGACCGCACCCGTGAAGGCTTCTACAAAGTCCGCGCGGGCCTCGACCAGGCTATCTCCCGCGGCCTGGCCTACGCGCCGTACGCCGACCTGATCTGGTGCGAAACCGCCAAGCCCGACCTGGACGAAGCCCGTCGCTTCGCCGAAGCGATCAAGAAGGAATACCCGGACCAACTGCTGTCGTACAACTGCTCGCCTTCCTTCAACTGGAAGAAGAACCTGGACGACGCCACCATCGCCAAGTTCCAGCGCGAACTGTCGGCCATGGGCTACAAGCACCAGTTCATTACCCTGGCCGGTATCCACAACATGTGGCACGGCATGTTCAACCTGGCGCACGACTACGCCCGCAACGACATGACCGCCTACGTGAAGCTGCAAGAGCAGGAATTCGCCGACGCCAGCAAAGGCTACACCTTCGTGGCGCACCAGCAGGAAGTCGGCACCGGCTACTTCGACGACATGACCACCGTGATCCAGGGTGGTGCATCGTCGGTAACCGCACTGACCGGTTCGACCGAGGAAGAGCAGTTCCACTGAGTCTGGTGAACTGTTGAACAGGAAGGCCCGGGGCTTGGAAAGCCCTGGGCCTTTCTTCTTGCCTGTACCGACCCTTTCGCGGGGCAAGCCCGCTCCCACGCAACATTGCAGCCCTGGCGTGGGAGCGGGCTTGCCCCGCGAAAGGGCCGGCACGGGCAATACCGCAGATCAGGTCTATGCTTGTGGCTACCCAGCAGCAAGGACCGCCCATGCCTCGTCCAAGCCACCTGATCCTGATCGCCGTCGCAGCCGCCACCTGCTATCTATATGCACTGGCGAGCGACAATGCCCTGCTTGGCCTACTGGTCAAACCCATTCCGGTAATGGCCCTGATCGCCTGGCTTAGGACCATGCCCACCACGCCCTACCGTCGCTGGATCATGATCGGCTTGGCCTTCTCGGTACTGGGCGACATCCTCCTGGCCATCCCCCGCGGTCTGTTCGTGTTCGGCCTGGCCGCATTCCTTTGCGCCCACCTGGCGTACCTTCGCGGTTACTGCAGCCTGATCCAGCGCCCGGCCTACCCGTCACTGGCCCTCGCACTGCTGGTGGGCGCCTCGCTGTTCGGCCTGCTCGCCAGCCACGGCCTGGGCCCACTGCTGATCCCGGTGGCGCTGTATGCCCTGGCGATCGGCTGCATGCTCTGGCGCGCCTTGGCCTGCGGCGGTGTCGCCGCACTGGGTGCCTGCGCCTTCGTCTTCTCCGACAGCCTGATCGGCATCGACCGCTTCGTCAGCCCGTTTGCCGCTGCCGAGTACCTGATCATCCTGTCCTACTGGCTCGGCCAGTGGCTCATTGCCGCGTCGGTCAGCCGCAGCACAAACGACAAAGTATTGATCCAGAGCGGTACGCGCAGCGCCGGAAGCTGCTAGAACGAGAGTTTTTCGCATTTGCAAGTGGGCAGATCGGCTGATGAACTTTGCAAGGCCCGGAACAGCTAAAACAATACAGCTCAGGCTAAATGATATTAATTATCATTACGCAACTAGCCAGTCATTACGCGAGGTAAGAAACATAATTAACAAATCCACGTGCAATGCCCGAAACTCAAGGCTTTCAGCCAGTTACGAAAGATTTTTGTTCTTAAACCTACGAATAAATTTGCAACGGAAATTTTACTTGCACTGGGTTTACCCATAAAATCAGCGCGATTGATTCAGCTGCGACATTTGGTCACTGCGTCTGCGACACCACGTCGCCGCTCTACTTATTTCAGACTGCAGAGCTGGGTCTCTGTATAAGGATTTCTAGCATGTCCGATTCGGCAGGACTCATCGCCCACAACTGGGGCTTTGCCATATTCCTCCTGGGTGTCGTCGGCCTGTGTGCCTTCATGCTCGGCCTGTCCAGCCTGCTCGGTAGCAAGGCCTGGGGTCGCGCCAAGAACGAACCCTTCGAATCCGGCATGCTCCCCGTCGGCAGCGCCCGCCTGCGCCTGTCCGCCAAATTCTATCTGGTCGCGATGCTGTTCGTGATCTTCGATATCGAAGCTCTCTTCCTGTATGCATGGTCTGTGTCCGTCCGCGAAAGCGGCTGGACCGGATTCGTCGAAGCACTCGTTTTCATAGCAATTCTGTTGGCAGGTCTTGTCTACCTATGGCGCGTCGGGGCGCTCGATTGGGCTCCCGAAGGTCGCCGCAAGCGGCAAGCGAAGCTGAAACAATGAGGCTTTGGCATGCAATACAATCTCACCAGAATCGATCCGGACGCACCTAACGAGCAGTATCCGGTCGGTGAACGGGAAACCGTCACCGATCAACTGCTGGAAGACCAGGTCCACAAGAACATCTACATGGGGAAACTCGAAGATGTGCTGCGTGGCGCGGTCAACTGGGGTCGCAAGAACTCCCTCTGGCCGTACAACTTCGGCCTTTCCTGCTGCTACGTGGAAATGACCACGGCCTTCACGGCGCCCCACGACATCGCCCGCTTCGGCGCCGAAGTCATCCGGGCCTCGCCGCGTCAGGCCGACTTCATGGTCATCGCCGGTACCTGCTTCGTGAAGATGGCGCCGATCATCCAGCGCCTGTACGAGCAGATGCTCGAGCCCAAGTGGGTCATCTCCATGGGTTCGTGCGCCAACTCCGGCGGCATGTACGACATTTACTCGGTCGTTCAGGGGGTCGACAAGTTCCTCCCCGTGGACGTGTACGTGCCTGGCTGCCCACCGCGCCCCGAGGCGTTCCTGCAAGGCTTGATGCTGCTGCAGGAGTCGATCGGCCAGGAGCGACGCCCGCTTTCCTGGGTGGTTGGCGATCAAGGCATCTACCGTGCCGAGATGCCCGCCCAGAAAGACCTGCGTCGCGAACAGCGTATCGCGGTAACCAACCTGCGCAGCCCCGACGAAGTCTGATCCAGCGACCTGCCGCCCGCTCCCCCAGGAGCCGGCGGCCTGGCTTCATTCTTAACGTTGACCCAAAGCGACCGAGACCATGACAGCGGACAACGCTATTTATATTCCGCCTTACAAGGCTGACGACCAGGATGTGGTCGTCGAACTGCACAACCGATTCGGCGCCGACGCTTTCGTCGCCCAGGAAACCCGTACCGGCATGCCGGTACTGTGGGTAAAGCGTGCCCAGCTCAAGGAAATCCTCACCTTCCTGCGCAACGTCGCCAAGCCGTACAGCATGCTGTACGACCTGCACGGCGTCGACGAGCGCCTGCGCACTCAGCGCCGCGGCCTGCCGGCCGCCGACTTCAGCGTGTTCTACCACCTGCTGTCGGTCGAGCGTAACAGCGACGTGATGATCAAGGTGTCGCTGAGCGAAGGCGACCTGAACCTGCCCACCGTGACCGGCATCTGGCCCAACGCCAACTGGTACGAGCGTGAAGTCTGGGACATGTTCGGTATCGACTTCGCCGGCCACCCGCACCTGAGCCGCATCATGATGCCGCCGACCTGGGAAGGTCACCCGCTGCGCAAGGACTACCCCGCCCGCGCCACCGAATTCGACCCCTACAGCCTGACCCTGGCCAAGCAGCAGCTTGAAGAGGAATCGGCACGCTTCAACCCGGAAGCCTGGGGCATGAAGCGTTCGGGCGCCAACGAGGACTACATGTTCCTCAACCTCGGCCCCAACCACCCTTCGGCCCACGGTGCCTTCCGTATCGTCCTGCAGCTGGACGGCGAAGAGATCGTCGACTGCGTCCCGGACATCGGCTACCACCACCGTGGCGCCGAGAAGATGGCCGAGCGTCAGTCGTGGCACAGCTTCATCCCCTACACCGACCGTATCGACTACCTCGGCGGGGTGATGAACAACCTGCCGTACGTACTGGCGGTGGAAAAGCTGGCCGGCATCCAGGTGCCGCAGAAGGTCGACGTGATCCGCATCATGCTCGCCGAATTCTTCCGCATCACCAGCCACCTGCTGTTCCTGGGTACCTACATCCAGGACGTCGGCGCCATGACCCCGGTGTTCTTCACCTTCACCGACCGCCAGCGCGCCTACACCGTGATCGAAGCGATCACCGGTTTCCGCCTGCACCCGGCCTGGTACCGCATCGGTGGCGTCGCCCACGACCTGCCGCGCGGCTGGGACAAGCTGGTCAAGGACTTCGTCGAATGGCTGCCCAAGCGCCTCGACGAATACACCAAGGCTGCCCTGCAGAACAGCATCCTCAAGGGCCGAACCATCGGCGTTGCCGCGTACAACACCAAGGAAGCCCTGGCCTGGGGCACCACCGGTGCCGGCCTGCGCTCCACCGGTTGCGACTTCGACCTGCGCAAGGCGCGCCCCTACTCCGGCTACGAGAACTTCGAGTTCGAAGTACCGCTGGCCCACAACGGCGATGCCTACGATCGCTGCATGGTCCGTGTCGAGGAAATGCGCCAGAGCATCCGCATCATCGACCAGTGCCTGCGCAACATGCCGGAAGGCCCGTACAAGGCGGATCACCCGCTGACCACGCCGCCGCCGAAAGAGCGCACCCTGCAGCACATCGAGACCCTGATCACCCACTTCTTGCAAGTCTCGTGGGGCCCGGTCATGCCGGCCAACGAGTCGTTCCAGATGATCGAGGCGACCAAGGGCATCAACAGTTACTACCTGACGAGCGATGGCGGCACCATGAGCTACCGCACCCGGATCCGTACCCCGAGCTACCCGCACCTGCAGCAGATCCCTTCGGTGATCAAAGGCAGCATGGTCGCGGACCTGATCGCGTACCTGGGCAGTATCGACTTCGTTATGGCTGACGTGGACCGCTAAGCATGAACAGCACGCTTATCCAAACCGACCGTTTCGCCCTGAGCGAAACCGAGCGCTCGGCCATCGAGCACGAGATGCACCACTACGAGGACCCGCGCGCGGCGTCCATCGAAGCCCTGAAGATCGTGCAGAAAGAGCGCGGCTGGGTGCCGGATGGCGCCATCTACGCCATCGGCGAAGTGCTGGGCATCCCCGCCAGCGACGTCGAGGGCGTGGCCACCTTCTACAGCCAGATCTTCCGCCAGCCGGTCGGCCGCCACATCATCCGCGTATGCGACAGCATGGTCTGCTACATCGGCGGCCATGAGTCGGTGGTCAGCCAGATCCAGAGCGAGCTGGGCATCGGCCTCGGCCAGACCACCGCGGACGGGCGTTTCACCCTGCTGCCGGTATGCTGCCTGGGCAACTGCGACAAGGCCCCGGCGCTGATGATCGACGACGACACCTTTGGCGACGTGCAACCTGCCGGCGTCTCCAAGCTGCTGGAGGGTTACGTATGACCATCACTTCCTTCGGCCCGGCCAACCGCATTGCGCGCACCGCCGAAACCCACCCGCTGACCTGGCGCCTGCGCGACGACGGCGAGCCGGTCTGGCTGGCCGAGTACGAGTCGAAGAACGGCTATGCCGCCGCGCGCAAGGCGCTGGCCGACATGTCCGCCGACGACATCGTGCAGAGCGTCAAGGACTCCGGCCTCAAAGGCCGTGGCGGCGCGGGCTTCCCCACTGGCGTGAAGTGGGGCCTGATGCCCAAAGACGAATCCATGAACATCCGCTACCTGCTGTGCAACGCGGACGAAATGGAGCCCAACACCTGGAAAGACCGCATGCTGATGGAGCAACAGCCCCATCTGCTGGTCGAGGGCATGCTGATCAGCGCCCGTGCCCTGAAGGCCTACCGTGGCTACATCTTCCTGCGTGGCGAGTACACCACCGCGGCGAAGAACCTCAACCGCGCCATCGATGAAGCCAAGGCCGCCGGCCTGCTGGGCAAGAACATCCTCGGTTCCGGTTTCGACTTCGAGCTGTTCGTGCACACCGGTGCCGGGCGTTACATCTGCGGTGAAGAAACCGCGTTGATCAACTCGCTCGAAGGCCGTCGCGCCAACCCGCGCTCCAAGCCGCCCTTCCCTGCCGCCGTCGGTGTGTGGGGCAAGCCGACCTGCGTGAACAACGTCGAGACCCTGTGCAACGTGCCGGCCATCGTCGCCAACGGCAACGACTGGTACAAGTCGCTGGCCCGCGAAGGCAGTGAAGACCACGGCACCAAGCTGATGGGCTTCTCCGGCAAGGTGAAGAACCCAGGCCTGTGGGAGCTGCCGTTCGGCGTCACCGCCCGCGAGCTGTTCGAAGACTACGCCGGTGGCATGCGCGACGGCTTCAAGCTCAAGTGCTGGCAGCCTGGCGGCGCCGGTACCGGCTTCCTGCTGCCCGAGCACCTCGATGCGCAGATGTATGCCGGTGGCATCGCCAAGGTCGGCACCCGTATGGGTACTGGCCTGGCCATGGCGGTGGACGACAGCGTCAACATGGTGTCGCTGCTGCGCAACATGGAAGAGTTCTTCGCCCGCGAGTCATGCGGCTGGTGCACCCCTTGCCGTGACGGCCTGCCGTGGAGCGTGAAGATGCTGCGCGCACTGGAAAACGGCCAGGGCCGCGCCGAAGACATCGAGACGCTGCTGGGGCTGGTCAACTTCCTCGGCCCAGGCCGTACCTTCTGTGCTCATGCACCAGGTGCCGTCGAGCCGTTGGGCAGTGCCATCAAATACTTCCGCTCGGAGTTCGAGGCCGGTGTGGCGCCAGAAAGCGCTGGCACCCTGCGCCCGAACCTGGCGAAGCCAATCCAGGCCGGGCCGATCGTGGTCGGCGCATAACAAGATGAAACAGCGGATGGTCCGTGCCATCCGCCAGCCTGCTGGCCGGCCCGAACGACTCGAGGCCGGCCGCAAGCTCACCGATTTCCATTAGCCACGCCCGCTCACGCGGGCCAACGAAGAACTTTGAACAATGGCCACTATCCACGTAGACGGCAAAGCGCTCGAAGTCAACGGTGCGGACAACCTGTTACAGGCGTGTCTGTCACTCGGCCTCGACATCCCCTATTTCTGCTGGCACCCGGCGCTCGGTAGCGTCGGTGCCTGCCGGCAGTGTGCGGTCAAGCAGTACACCGACGAGAACGACACCCGTGGTCGTATCGTCATGTCCTGCATGACCCCTGCCTCCGACGGCACCTGGATCTCCATCGAAGACGAAGAGTCCAAGGCGTTCCGCGCCAGCGTCGTCGAATGGCTGATGACCAACCACCCGCACGACTGCCCGGTGTGCGAGGAAGGCGGTCACTGCCACCTGCAAGACATGACGGTAATGACCGGCCACAACGAGCGCCGCTACCGTTTCACCAAGCGTACCCACCAGAACCAGGACCTCGGCCCGTTCATCGCCCACGAGATGAACCGCTGCATCGCCTGCTACCGCTGCGTGCGCTACTACAAGGACTACGCCGGCGGCACCGACCTGGGCGTGTACGGCGCCCACGACAACGTGTACTTCGGTCGCGTCGAAGACGGCGTGCTGGAAAGCGAGTTTTCCGGCAACCTCACCGAGGTCTGCCCGACCGGTGTGTTCACCGACAAGACCCACTCCGAGCGCTACAACCGCAAGTGGGACATGCAGTTCGCCCCGAGCATCTGCCATGGCTGCTCCAGCGGTTGCAACATCAGCCCCGGCGAGCGCTACGGCGAACTGCGCCGCATCGAGAACCGCTTCAACGGCTCGGTGAACCAGTACTTCCTGTGCGACCGCGGCCGCTTCGGCTACGGCTACGTCAACCGCAAGGACCGCCCACGCCAGCCACACCTGGCCGACGGCACCAAGCTGTCCCTCGACGCCGCCCTGGACAAGGCCGCCGACCTGCTGCGCGGCCGCACCATCGTCGGTATCGGCTCGCCACGCGCCAGCCTCGAGAGCAACTACGGCCTGCGCGAGCTGGTCGGTGCCGAATACTTCTACTCCGGTATGGAAGCTGGCGAACTGGCCCGCGTGCGCCTGGCGCTGAACGTGCTGAACGACAGCCCGCTGCCGGTGCCGACCCTGCGCGACATCGAAGACCACGACGCCGTGTTCGTGCTCGGCGAAGACCTCACCCAGACCGCCGCCCGTGTTGCCCTGGCCGTGCGCCAGGCCACCAAGGGCAAGGCCGAGGCCATGGCCGATGCCATGCGCGTGCAGCCTTGGCTGGACGCCGCGGTGAAGAACATCGGCCAGCACGCGCTGTACCCGCTGTTCATCGCTTCGCTGGCTGAAACCAAGCTGGACGACGTGGCCGAAGAGTGTGTACACGCCGCACCTGCGGACCTGGCCCGCATTGGTTTCGCCGTGGCCCACGCCATCGACCCGAGCGCGCCTGCCGTTGCCGGCCTGGACGACGAAGCCAAGGCCCTGGCCCAGCGCATCGCCGACGCCCTGGTCGCTGCCAACCGCCCGCTGGTGGTCGCCGGTACCTCGCTGGCGGATCCTGCGCTGATCGAAGCCGCCGCCAACATCGCCAAGGCCCTCAAGCTGCGCGAGAAGAACGGTTCGCTGAGCCTGGTCGTGCCTGAGGCCAACAGCCTGGGCATGGCGATGATGGGCGGTGAGTCCGTCGACGCGGCGCTGGACGCCGTGATCAGCGGCAAGGCCGACGCCATCGTCGTGCTGGAAAACGACCTGTACACCCGCGTACCGGCCGCCAAGGTCGACGCAGCCATGGCCGCGGCCAAGGTGGTGATCGTCGCCGACCACTCGAAAACCCCAACAGTCGATCGCGCCCACCTGGTGCTGCCAGCCGCCTCGTTCGCCGAAGGCGACGGCACCCTGGTCAGCCAGGAAGGCCGTGCCCAGCGCTTCTTCCAGGTGTTCGACCCGCAGTACCTGGACAGCAGCATCCAGATCCACGAAGGCTGGCGCTGGATGCACGCCCTGCGTGCGACCCTGCTGAACAAGCCGGTGGACTGGACCCAACTGGACCACGTCACCAGCGCCTGCGCCGAAGCCGCCCCGCAACTGGCCGGCATTGTCAACGCAGCGCCAAGCGCCGCATTCCGCATCAAGGGCATGAAACTGGCCCGCGAGCCGCTGCGCTACTCCGGCCGTACCGCCATGCGCGCCAACATCAGCGTGCACGAGCCGCGTACCCCACAGGACAAGGACACCGCGTTCGCCTTCTCCATGGAAGGCTACTCGGGCTCGGCCGAACCGCGCCAGCAGGTGCCGTTCGCCTGGTCGCCGGGCTGGAACTCGCCGCAAGCCTGGAACAAGTTCCAGGACGAAGTCGGTGGCCACCTGCGTGCCGGTGACCCGGGCGTGCGCCTGATCGAGTCGCAAGGCGATCGCCTGAGCTGGTTCACCGCCATCCCGGGCGCGTTCAACCCGGCTCGCGGCACCTGGACCGCGGTACCGTTCTTCCACCTGTTCGGCAGCGAAGAGTCCTCCTCCCGCGCCGCCCCGGTGCAGGAGCGCATTCCGGCCGCCTACGTCGGCCTGGCCAAGTCCGAAGCCGACCGCCTGGGCGTCAACGACGGTGCGATGCTGAGCCTGAACGTGGCCGGCGTGTCACTGCGCCTGCCGCTGCGTATCAATGAAGAACTGGGCGCTGGCCTGGTTGCGTTGCCCAAAGGCCTGGCCGGCATTCCGCCCGCCATCTTCGGTGCAGCCGTCGAAGGCCTGCAGGAGGCAGCACAATGAGCTGGTTCACCCCCGAAGTGATCGATGTGATCATTCAGGTCGTCAAGGCCATCGTGGTGCTGCTGGCCGTGGTGGTCTGCGGCGCGCTGCTCAGCTTCGTCGAGCGTCGCCTGCTGGGCTGGTGGCAGGACCGCTACGGCCCGAACCGCGTCGGCCCGTTCGGCATGTTCCAGATCGCCGCCGACATGCTGAAGATGTTCTTCAAGGAAGACTGGAACCCGCCCTTCGTCGACAAGATGATCTTCACCCTGGCGCCTGTGGTGGCCATGAGTGCGCTGCTGATCGCCTTCTCGATCATCCCGATCACCCCGGGCTGGGGCGTGGCCGACCTGAACATCGGCCTGCTGTTCTTCTTCGCCATGGCCGGCCTGTCGGTCTACGCCGTGCTGTTCGCCGGCTGGTCGTCGAACAACAAGTACGCCCTGCTCGGCAGCCTGCGGGCCTCGGCGCAGACCGTGTCGTACGAAGTGTTCCTGGGCCTGGCGCTGATGGGCGTGGTGGTGCAGGTGGGTTCGTTCAACATGCGCGACATCGTTGACTACCAGGCCCAGAACCTGTGGTTCATCATTCCGCAGTTCTTCGGCTTCTGCACCTTCTTCATCGCTGGCGTCGCCGTGACCCACCGTCACCCGTTCGACCAGCCGGAAGCGGAACAGGAACTGGCCGACGGCTACCACATCGAATACGCCGGCATGAAATGGGGCATGTTCTTCGTCGGTGAGTACATCGGCATCATCCTCATCTCGGCGCTGCTGGTGACCCTGTTCTTCGGTGGCTGGCACGGCCCGTTCGGCCTGCTGCCGCAGGTGCCGTTCCTGTGGTTCGCCCTGAAGACCGCGTTCTTCATCATGCTGTTCATCCTGCTGCGCGCCTCGATCCCGCGCCCACGCTATGACCAGGTGATGGACTTCAGCTGGAAGTTCTGCCTTCCGCTGACCCTGATCAATTTGCTGGTGACCGCTGCGATCGTGCTTTACAACACGCCAGCCGTCGCGGCCCAGTGAGGATTTGACCCATGTTCAAGTATATCGGCGACATCGTTAAGGGCACCGGCACCCAGCTGCGCAGCCTGGCAATGGTGTTCTCCCACGGGTTCCGCAAGCGCGACACCCTGCAGTACCCCGAAGAACCCGTGTACCTGCCGCCGCGCTACCGTGGCCGCATCGTCCTCACCCGCGACCCCGACGGCGAGGAGCGCTGCGTGGCGTGCAACCTCTGCGCGGTGGCCTGCCCGGTCGGCTGTATCTCGCTGCAGAAGGCCGAGACCGAGGACGGCCGTTGGTACCCCGAGTTCTTCCGCATCAACTTCTCGCGCTGCATCTTCTGCGGCCTGTGCGAAGAGGCGTGCCCGACCACCGCGATCCAGCTGACTCCGGATTTCGAAATGGCCGAGTTCAAGCGTCAGGACCTGGTGTACGAGAAAGAAGATCTGCTGATCTCCGGCCCCGGCAAGAACCCTGACTACAACTTCTACCGTGTTGCGGGTATGGCGATCGCTGGCAAGCCGAAGGGCTCTGCACAGAACGAAGCCGAGCCGATCAACGTGAAGAGCTTGCTCCCATAAGGACAGAAAGATGGAATTCGCTTTCTACTTCGCATCCGGTGTCGCCGTTGTCTCCACGCTGCGCGTGGTGACCGGCACCAACCCGGTGCACGCCCTGCTCTACCTGATCATCTCGCTGATTTCCGTGGCGATGATCTTCTTCTCCCTCGGTGCCCCCTTCGCCGGTGCCCTGGAAGTGATCGCCTACGCCGGTGCCATCATGGTGCTGTTCGTCTTCGTGGTGATGATGCTCAACCTCGGGCCGGCCTCGGTCGCGCAAGAGCGTGGCTGGCTCAAGCCGGGTATCTGGGCGGGGCCTGTGATCCTCGCCGCCCTGCTGCTGCTGGAGCTGCTCTACGTGCTGTTCGTCACCCCGTCGGGCGCCGCCATCAGCGGTACCACCGTCAGCGCCAAAGAGGTCGGCATCAGCCTGTTCGGGCCGTACCTGCTGGTGGTCGAACTGGCGTCGATGCTGCTGCTCGCGGCAGCCGTCACCGCCTTCCACCTGGGCCGCAACGAGGCGAAGGAGTAAATCATGGGTGCTATCCCTCTCGAGCATGGTCTGGCGGTCGCCGGCATCCTGTTCTGCTTAGGTCTGGTTGGCCTGATGGTCCGCCGCAACATCCTCTTCGTGCTGATGAGCCTGGAAGTCATGATGAACGCCGCTGCCCTGGCGTTCATCGTCGCCGGTGCCCGTTGGGTCCAACCCGACGGCCAGGTGATGTTCATTCTGGTGATCAGCCTGGCAGCCGCCGAGGCCAGCATTGGCCTGGCGATCCTGCTGCAGCTGTATCGCCGCTTCCACACTCTCGACATCGATGCTGCCAGTGAGATGCGCGGATGAACCTTATCTTCCTGACGTTCGTATTCCCCCTGATCGGCTTCCTGCTGCTGTCGTTCTCGCGCGGCCGCTGGTCCGAGAACCTGTCGGCGCTGATCGGCGTCGGCTCGGTCGGTCTGTCGGCGGCCACCGCCGCCTACGTGATCTGGCAGTTCAACGTTGCCCCGCCTGAAGGCGGCGCTTACAGCCAGCTGCTGTGGCAGTGGATGTCGGTGGACGGCTTCGCGCCGAACTTCACCCTGTACGTGGATGGCCTGTCGGTCACCATGCTGGGCGTGGTCACCGGCGTGGGCTTCCTGATCCACCTGTTCGCCTCCTGGTACATGCGTGGCGAAGCCGGCTACTCGCGCTTCTTCTCGTACACCAACCTGTTCATCGCCAGCATGCTGTTCCTGGTGCTGGGCGACAACCTGCTGTTCATCTACTTCGGCTGGGAAGGCGTGGGCCTGTGCTCGTACCTGTTGATCGGTTTCTACTACAGCAACCGCAACAACGGTAACGCGGCACTGAAGGCATTCATCGTCACCCGCATCGGCGACGTGTTCATGGCCATCGGCCTGTTCATCCTGTTTGTCCAGCTGGGTACCCTGAACGTGCAGGAACTGCTGGTACTGGCGCCGCAGAAGTTCCAGGCCGGTGACACCTGGATGGTCCTGGCGACCCTGATGCTGCTGGGTGGCGCGGTCGGTAAATCGGCCCAGCTGCCGCTGCAGACCTGGCTGGCCGACGCGATGGCCGGCCCGACCCCGGTTTCGGCACTGATCCACGCCGCCACCATGGTGACCGCGGGCGTGTACCTGATCGCCCGTACCAACGGCCTGTTCCTGCTGGCGCCGGATGTGCTGCACCTGGTCGGCGTCGTGGGCGGCGTGACCCTGGTCCTGGCCGGCTTCGCCGCCCTGGTGCAGACCGACATCAAGCGTATCCTCGCCTACTCGACCATGAGCCAGATCGGCTACATGTTCCTGGCCCTGGGCGTCGGCGCCTGGGACGCGGCGATCTTCCACCTGATGACCCACGCCTTCTTCAAGGCCCTGCTGTTCCTTGCCTCCGGTGCGGTGATCGTCGCCTGCCACCACGAGCAGAACATCTTCAAGATGGGCGGCCTGTGGAAGAAGCTGCCGCTGGCCTATGCCAGCTTCGTGGTCGGTGGCGCCGCCCTGGCCGCCCTGCCGATCCTGACCGTGGGCTTCTACTCCAAGGACGAGATCCTCTGGGAAGCCTTCGCCAGCGGCAACAGCGGCCTGCTGTACGCCGGCCTGGTCGGCGCATTCATGACCTCGCTGTACACCTTCCGCCTGATCTTCATCGCCTTCCACGGCGAAGCCAAGACCGAAGCCCACGCCGGCCACGGCATCAGCCACTGGCTGCCGCTGGGCGTGCTGATCGTGCTGTCGACCTTCGTCGGCGCCTGGATCCACCCGCCACTGGCAGGCGTGCTGCCTGAAAGCGCCGGCCACGCCGGTGGCGAAGCCAAGCACTCGCTGGAAATCGCCTCGGGCGCCATCGCCATCGCCGGTATCCTGCTGTCGGCCCTGCTGTTCCTGGGCAAGCGTCGCCTGGTCACCGCGATCGCCAACAGTGGTATCGGTCGCGTCCTGTCGGCCTGGTGGTTCGCCGCCTGGGGCTTCGACTGGATCTACGACAAGCTCTTCGTCAAACCTTACCTGCTGATCAGCCACATCCTGCGCAAGGATCCGGTTGACCGCAGCATCGGCCTCATTCCTCGCCTGGCTCGCGGCGGTCACGTCGCCATGAGCAAAACCGAGACCGGCCAGCTGCGCTGGTACACCGCTTCGATCGCCGTCGGTGCCGTACTGGTACTCGGTGCCGTGGTAGTGGCCGCGGTATGACCATGAATCTTGCGACTTTGCCAAAGGAAACCAACCCGTCATGATTTTGCCTTGGCTGATCCTGATCCCCTTCATCGGCGGCTTCCTGTGCTGGCTGGGTGAGCGCTTCGGCTCCACCCTGCCGCGCTGGATCGCGCTGCTGACCATGTCCCTGCTGCTCGGCATCGGCCTGTGGCTGTGGGCGAACGGCAACTACACCCTGGCCCCGGCGCCGGGTGCCGAACCGGCCTGGGCCCTCGAATACAAGGTCGAGTGGATCAAGCGCTTCGGCATCAGCATCCACCTGGCCCTCGACGGCCTGTCGCTGCTGATGATCCTGCTCACCGGCCTGCTCGGCGTGCTGTCGGTGCTGTGTTCGTGGAAAGAGATCCAGCGCCACGTCGGCTTCTTCCACCTCAACCTGATGTGGATTCTCGGCGGCGTGGTCGGTGTGTTCCTGGCCCTGGACCTGTTCCTGTTCTTCTTCTTCTGGGAAATGATGCTGGTGCCGATGTACTTCCTCATCGCGCTCTGGGGTCACAGCTCGTCGGACGGCAAGAAGACGCGGATCTACGCGGCGACCAAGTTCTTCATCTTCACCCAGGCCAGCGGCCTGATCATGCTGGTGGCGATCCTCGGCCTGGTGCTGGTCAACTACAACAGCACGGGCGTAATCACCTTCAATTACAGCGACCTGCTCAAGGCCGAACTGCCGGCCGGCGTCGAGTACATCCTGATGCTGGGCTTCTTCATCGCCTTCGCGGTGAAACTGCCGGTGGTGCCGTTCCACTCCTGGCTGCCGGACGCCCACGCCCAGGCGCCGACCGCCGGTTCCGTGGACCTGGCCGGTATCCTGCTGAAGACTGCGGCCTACGGCCTGCTGCGCTTCGCCCTGCCGCTGTTCCCGAACGCTTCGGCCGAGTTCGCGCCGATCGCCATGACCTTGGGCCTGATCGGTATCTTCTACGGGGCCTTCCTGGCCTTCGCGCAAACCGACATCAAGCGCCTGGTGGCCTTCTCCAGCGTCTCGCACATGGGCTTCGTGCTGATCGGCATCTACTCCGGCAGCCAGCAGGCCCTGCAGGGCGCGGTGATCCAGATGCTGGCCCACGGCCTGTCGGCCGCCGCGCTGTTCATCCTGGCCGGCCAGCTGTACGAGCGCCTGCACACCCGTGACATGCGCGAGATGGGTGGCCTGTGGCACCGCATCGCTTATCTACCAGCCATCAGCCTGTTCTTCGCCGCCGCCTCACTGGGCCTGCCGGGTACCGGCAACTTCGTCGGCGAGTTCCTGATCCTGATCGGCAGCTTCGCCCACGTCCCATGGATCACCGTGATCGCCACCACCGGCCTTGTGTTCGGCTCGGTGTACTCGCTGATCATGATCCACCGCGCCTACTTCGGCCCGGCCAAGGCCGACACCGTGCTGGCCGGCATGGACAGTCGCGAGCTGATCATGGTGCTGGGCCTGGCTGGCCTCTTGATCCTGCTGGGCGTGTATCCGCAGCCGTTCCTCGACACCTCTGCCGCCACCATGAGCGGTGTGCAGCAGTGGCTCGGTTCCGCTTTCACTCAACTCGCTTCGGCCCGGTAAGAGCGCTATGGAATTCACCACTCAACACTTCATCGCATTGGCGCCGATGCTGATCACCACCATCACCACGGTGGTGGTGATGCTGGCGATCGCCTGGAAGCGCAACCACTCGCAGACCTTCCTGCTGTCCACCGTGGGCCTGAACCTGGCCCTGCTGTCGATCCTGCCGGCGCTGAAGGTCGCGCCCCTGGCGGTGACCTCGCTGGTGACCATCGACAAGTTCGCCTGCCTGTACATGGCGATCATCCTGGTGGCCACCCTGGCCTGCGTCACCCTCGCCCACGCCTACCTCGGCGAAGGCTCCAAAGGCTTCCCGGGCAACCGTGAAGAGCTGTACCTGCTGCTGCTGATGTCGGCACTGGGTGGCCTGGTGCTGGTCAGCGCCAACCACCTGGCCGGCTTGTTCATCGGCCTGGAGCTGCTGTCGGTGCCGGTCTACGGCCTGGTGGCGTATGCGTTCTTCAACAAGCGCTCGCTGGAAGCCGGCATCAAGTACATGGTGCTGTCGGCCGCCGGTTCCGCCTTCCTGCTGTTCGGCATGGCGCTGCTGTATGCCGACGCCGGCGCCCTGACCTTCGACCAGCTGGGCAAGGCCCTGGCCGCTACCAGCATGCCAAGCCTGCTGGCGCAACTGGGCCTGGGCATGATGCTGGTGGGCCTGGCCTTCAAGCTGTCGCTGGTGCCGTTCCACCTGTGGACCCCGGACGTGTATGAAGGCGCCCCGGCGCCGGTCGCCGCGTTCCTGGCCACTGCCAGCAAGGTCGCGGTATTCGCCGTGGTCGTGCGCCTGTTCATGCTCTCCCCCGCCGCCAGCAGCGGCGTACTGAGCACCGTACTGGCAGTCATCGCCGTGGCGTCGATCATCATCGGCAACCTGCTGGCGCTGACCCAGAGCAACCTCAAGCGCCTGCTGGGTTACTCGTCCATCGCCCACTTCGGCTACCTGGTCATCGCCCTGGTCGCCAGCAAGGGCCTGGCCCTGGAAGCCATGGGCGTGTATCTGGTCACCTACGTGATCACCAGCCTCGGCGCCTTCGGCGTGATCACCCTGATGTCCTCGCCATACGCCGGCCGTGACGCCGACGCCTTGTACGAGTACCGCGGCCTGTTCTGGCGCCGTCCGTACCTGACCGCGGTACTGACCGTGATGATGCTGTCGCTGGCCGGTATCCCGCTGACCGCAGGCTTCATCGGCAAGTTCTACATCATCGCCACCGGCGTCGAGTCGCACCTGTGGTGGCTGGTCGGCGCCCTGGTGATCGGTAGCGCCATCGGCGTGTACTACTACCTGCGTGTCATGGTCACCCTGTACCTGGTCGAGCCGAACTTGCGTCGCCACGACGCCCCGCTGAAGTGGGAACAGCGCACCGGCGGCGTGATGCTGCTGGCCATCGCGATCCTTGCCTTCGTGCTGGGCGTGTACCCGCAGCCGCTGCTGGAGATGGTGCAGCAGGCTGGTTTGCAACTGATCGGCTGATCGGCTGCCAGCGTCACTAGACACCCCGCCTCGGCGGGGTGTTTTTTTGGGGTCCTACAGATCGTCCCCTGTGCTTCGTCTGCCCTTTGCAGCGTCAGACTCCCGCACCCGATCTGGAACCTCGTCCCCATGCGCCCCACCCTGCCCTACTCCCTGCTGGCCCTGTTCGTCGCCGGCTCCGCCCAGGCCGCCAACCGCGTCGAACTCGACCAGGTGCTGATCCAGGACCATCAACAGTCCGAGCTGGAAGCCGCCGCCGATCACCTGCGTGAAATCCCCGGCGCCAGCAACCTGGTGGACATGGACAAGGTGGGCCAGGGCCGGGTGGCGACCAATCAGGATGTGCTGGCCTACCAGCCGGGAGTGTTCGCCCAGTCGGCGGGCAACGACGGCATCAAGCTGTCGATCCGTGGTTCGGGCATCAACCGCGCGCCGGGTGCCCACGGTTCGGGCGTCTACACGATGTTCGACGGCCTGCCGCTGACAGGTCCCGGCGGCACGCCCTATGAGCTGTTCGAACCGCTGTGGCTGAGCCGCGCCGAAGTGCTGCGCGGTGCCAACGGTTTCGACCAGGGCTCGCTGGCCCTGGGCGGCGCGATCAACTACGTGACCCACACCGGCTACGATGCCGCGCCCTTGCAGGTGCGCTACGAAGTCGGCAGCCGTGGCTACCAGCGCCGGCACATCAGCTCCGGGCAGGTGCTGGGCAACCTCGACTATTACGTAGCGCTTACCGACGCCGAGTACGACGGCTTCCAGCGGCACAGCAGTGGCAGCGCCAAGGGCATTGCCGCCAACGTCGGCTATCGCTTCAACCCGAACCTGGAGACGCGCTTCTACCTGCGCTACCGCGAGACCGAGAACGATCTGGCCGGACGCCTGACCAAAGGCCAGATCAAGCACGATCCACGCGCGGCAAACCCTGCCTACCTGGCCCGCGATGACAGCCGCCCGCAACCGGGCAGCACCTGGGTGGGCAACAAGACCACTTTCTTCCTGGATGACGACTCGCGCCTGGAGGCGGGGCTGGTCTATCACGACTATCCGATGGACCTGCGTGAAGGCCCGATGCGCCTGAAGGTCGCCTACACCGATGTCAGCGGCACGCTGAACTACTTGCGTCGTGACACCCTGTTTGGCCATGACAGCAAGACCACGCTAGGCTGGCGCACCACCAAGCACCTGCCCAACAGCGGCGCCTCGCAGTTCGCCCGCCCCGGCGGCGACAACTTTGGCGCCCGCACCCGCGACTTCAGCTACCAGGGTTCAGATACCGTGCTGCATGCAGGCAACGACCTGGAGCTGATTCCGAACCTGTGGCTGAGCACGGGCCTGGCGATGATCTACACCCGCCGCGAAAGCGACGTAACCTACCCATCCAGTGGCGGCAAGGTCAGCCAGCATGACTGGGACTACGCCCCACGCCTGGGCCTGCGCTACGACATCCGCCCGGACCTGCAGGTCTACGGCAACCTCAGTCGCTCGGTGGAGCCACCACACCCGTGGTCGCTGGTCTGGAGTGCGCCAGTCGCCAACCAGCCGATGAAGATGCAGAATCAGACCGCCACCACCCTGGAACTGGGTGCCCGCGGTGATTCGGCGCTGGGGCGCTGGGACCTGGCCTGGTACTACGCCCAGGTACGTCATGAGCTGCTGAACGTTGAAGTCGTACAAGGTTTGCCGTTCAAGGAATTCAATGCCAGCCCCACCGTGCACCAAGGCATCGAAGCCGGCCTGGACAGCCTCCTCTGGGAACAACCCGGCACCGGCAAGCTCAGCCTGCGCCAGGCCTACACCTTCAGCGACTTCCACTACCGCGACGATGACAAGTTCGGCGACAACCGCCTGCCCGGCATCCCCATGCACTACTACCAGGCAGAACTGCGCTACGACTGGCCGAGTGGTTTCTACGCCGGAGTCAACACGCAGATGGCATCCAAGGTGCAGGTGGACTACGCCAACAGCTACCATGCCGACGCCTACGCACTGCTCGGCGCACGCCTGGGCTGGGATTCGCCCAAGCGCGACTGGCAGACCTGGCTGGACCTGCGCAACCTGACCAACAAACGTTACGCGGCGACGGTGACGCCGGGGTACAACGATGCCGGGCAGGACATCGCCCGCTCGACGCCGGGGGAAGGGTTCGGGGTTTATACCGGGGTTTCCTACAGCTTCCGTTGACCCCGGGGGCGCCTTGCGCCCCCTTCAAGACGGCAACTGCACCTGCGGCTTGGTCGAGGCAAAGATCGCCCAGCTGGAAATGAACAGCGCCGCGATCAACGGCCCGATCACAAACCCATTGAGCCCGAACACCGCCAACCCGCCCAGGGTCGAAACCAATACCAGGTAATCCGGCATGCGCGTGTCCTTGCCCACCAGGATCGGTCGCAGCAGATTGTCCACCAGGCCGATCACCAGCACACCGAACGCGGTCAGCACGATCCCTTGCCAGATCGCCCCGGTCAGCAGGAAGTACAGCGCCACCGGCCCCCAGACGATCCCCGCGCCCACTGCCGGAAGCAATGACAGGAACGCCATCAGCACCGCCCACACCAGCACGCTGGGAATGCCCAGTATCCAGAAGATCAGCCCGCCCAGCGCACCCTGGGTGATCGCCACCAGTAGGTTGCCCTTGACCGTGGCCCGCACCACGCGCTTGAACTTCAGCTGCAGACGGCGTTTCTGCTGCTCGGGCAGTGGCACCGCCTGACGCACCTTGCGCGCCAGCTCCGCCCCCTCGCGCAGGAAGAAGAACAGCAGGTAGAGCATGATGCCGAAGCTCACCAGGAACTCGAAGGTGCCCTGGCCGAAGCTGAACGCCTGGCCGGCGAGGAACTGGCTGCCCTGGGTCGCCCACTTGGTGATCTTGTCGCGCAGGCCATCGAGGTTGCCCATGCCCATGCGGTCGAGGAAATGCTGGGCATAGGCCGGCAACATGTCCTTGCCCCGTTCGATATAGCCGGCGATATCCAGCTGGCCACTCTCGATGCGCTGGTACAACGCTGCCCCCTCCTGCACCAGCAGGGCGCTGATGATGATCACCGGCAGCACCGCCACCAGCAGGCAGGTGGCCAGGGCCACCGCCGTCGCCAGGTTGCGTCGCCCGCCACAGCGCAGCAACAGGTGGCGTTGCAGCGGTGCGAAGAGGATGCCGAGGATCACCGCCCAGAAGATCGCGCCGGAATACGGCAACATGATCCAGATGAAGGCGATGGTCACCAGGGCCAACAACACGGTCAGGGCTTTGTTCTGCAGTACGGTTTCGTTCATCGGCGTTCCTCGAGGGCTCAACCATTTAGTGCGCTGCGCATCGGTAAAAGTGCCGTTGACCCAGATCAATACTTGCAAGGCGCCGCTGCCTTAGCATCCGCGCCTTTTGCCCCGGTGCGCACCATGACCTCTCTCGCCAAGCCCGAACTGCTCGCCCCCGCCGGTACTCTCAAGACCATGCGCTATGCCTTCGCCTACGGCGCCGACGCGGTCTACGCCGGCCAGCCGCGCTACAGCCTGCGAGTGCGCAACAACGAATTCGACCATGCCAACCTGGCCCTCGGCATCCAGGAGGCGCAGGCCCTGGGCAAGCGCTTCTACGTGGTGGTCAACATCGCCCCGCACAATGCCAAGCTCAAGACCTTCCTCAAGGACTTGGCGCCGGTGATCGAGATGGGCCCGGATGCGCTGATCATGTCCGACCCTGGGCTGATCCTCCTGGTGCGCCAGCATTTCCCGCAGATGCCCATCCACCTCTCGGTACAAGCCAACACGGTGAACTGGGCCAGCGTGAAGTTCTGGCAGGGCATGGGCCTGACCCGGGTGATCCTGTCGCGGGAGCTGTCGCTGGAAGAGATCGAGGAGATCCGCCAGCAGGTGCCAGAGATGGAACTGGAGGTGTTCGTGCATGGCGCGCTGTGCATGGCCTACTCAGGGCGCTGCCTGCTGTCGGGCTACCTGAACAAGCGCGATGCCAACCAGGGCACCTGCACCAATGCCTGCCGCTGGAAGTATGAGGCGACCCCGGCCACCGAGAACGCCACCGGCGACATCGTCCGCGAATTCGAACCCACGCTGGGCATCGGCACGCCCACCGACCAGGTGTTCCTGTTGCAGGAGTCCAACCGCCCGGGCGAAGAAATGCCGGCATTCGAGGACGAACACGGCACCTACATCATGAACGCCAAGGACCTGCGCGCCATCCAGCACGTTGAGCGCCTGGCACATATGGGCGTGCATTCGTTGAAGATCGAGGGCCGTACCAAATCGCACTTCTACTGCGCCCGCGCCGTGCAGTCCTACCGCCAGGCCATCGATGACGCCGTGGCCGGACGGCCGTTCGACCGCGGCTTGATGGCCAGCCTCGAATCCCTCGCCCAGCGCGGTTACACCGAAGGCTTCCTGCGCCGCCATGTGCACGACGAGTACCAGAACTACCAGCGCGGCAACTCGGTGTCCGAGCGCCAGCAGTTCGTCGGCGAGCTGACCGGGGCGCGGGTCGATGGCCTGGCCGAGGTCAAGGTGAAGAACCGTTTCGCCGTGGGCGATCACTTGGAACTGATGACTCCGCGTGGCAACTACCATTTCGACCTGCACCGCCTGCGCAACCGTCAGCAGCAGGCCATCGAAGTGGCGCCGGGCGATGGCCATGTGGTCTACCTGCCGATCCCCGAGCAGGTATCCCTGGAGTTCGGCTTGCTGATGCGCGACCTGGAAAGCGCCGAGACGGCTGCCTGACAAATCTGTAATCCGCGCCTCAGCCAGCTGACAGGCACTGGCAGCGAGGATGGTGGCAGTTTCGTAGCGAGAGCACGCCATGCCACCGACTCCAACCCGCCGCACCTTCGTCAAGGGCCTGGGCGCCGCCACCGCTCTGGCCGGCCTCGGCCTGTGGCGCCCGCTGGCCCAGGCAGCAGAGGGGCGCTTGCCGCTGCACGACCTGAGTGGCCAGCAGTTCGAACTGTTCATCGGCCAGACCCCGGTCAATATCACCGGCCGCCCACGCACCGCGCAGACCATCAACGCCAGCCTGCCCGGCCCGCAGCTGCGCTGGCGCGAAGGCGACACCGTGACCCTGCGCGTGCGCAACCGCCTGGACCAGCCCACCTCGATCCACTGGCACGGCATCATCCTGCCGGCCAACATGGACGGCGTGCCGGGGCTGAGCTTCGCCGGCATCGAACCGGGCGGCGACTACCTCTACCAGTTCACCCTGCGCCAGAGCGGCACCTACTGGTACCACAGCCACTCCGGCTTGCAGGAGCAGGCCGGCGTGTACGGCGCCATCGTCATCGAACCCCGCGAGCCTGAGCCGCACAGGTACCAGCGCGACCATGTACTGCTGTTCAGCGACTGGTCGGACCAGGCGCCGGAAGCGCTGATGGCTACGCTGAAGAAACAGTCCGACGCCTTCAACTACCACAAGCGCACGGTGGGTGACTTCATAAACGATGTCGCCGAAAGCGGCTGGCGCAACACCCTCGACAACCGCTGGGCCTGGGCGAAGATGCGCATGAGCCCCACCGACCTCGCCGACATCAGCGCTGCCGGCTACACCTACCTGCTCAACGGCCAGCCACCGGACGGCAACTTCACCTGCCTGTTCCAGCCCGGCGAAACCGTGCGCCTGCGCCTTATCAACGCTTCGGCGATGACCTATTTCGACTTTCGCATCCCCGGCCTGAAGCTCACGGTGATCGCCGCCGACGGCCTGCCGGTGACCCCGGTTACCGTGGACGAACTACGCATCGCCGTGGCCGAAACCTATGACGTGCTGGTCACCGTGGGTGACCTGCCCGCCTACACCTTGTTCGCCCAGAGCATGGACCGTACCGGCTTCGCCCGTGGCACCCTGGCCCGCGCCGCTGGATTGCAGGCTCCAGTACCCGAGCCGGATCCACGCCCGGTGCTGAGCATGGACGACATGGGGCATGGCGGCATGGGCCAGATGGACCATTCGAACATGCCAGCGATGGACCACGGCAGCATGGCGGGCATGGACCACTCGGCCATGGCCGGCATGCCCATGATGCAAAGCCACCCCACCAGCGAGACCGACAACCCGCTGGTGGACATGCAGACCATGGCCCCCCGCGCCAACCTCGCCGACCCCGGCATCGGCCTGCGCGGCAATGGCCGCCGGGTATTGACCTACGCCGACCTGCGCAGCCCCTACCCCGACCCGGACGGGCGCGAACCGTCACGGGACATCGAACTGCACCTGACCGGACACATGGAACGCTTCGCCTGGTCGTTCGACGGCATCAAGTTCAGCGATGCCGAGCCGCTGCGTCTGAAGTATGGCGAGCGGGTGCGCATCACCCTGGTCAACGACACCATGATGACCCACCCCATCCACCTGCATGGCATGTGGAGCGACCTGGAAGATGAACAAGGGCGCTTCCTGGTACGCAAGCACACCCTCGACATCCCTCCCGGCAGCCGGCGCAGCTACCGTGTGACCGCCGACGCCCTGGGCCGCTGGGCCTACCACTGCCACCTGCTCTACCACATGGAGACCGGCATGTTCCGCGAGGTACGGGTCGATGAATGAGAACTGCAACCGCCGTATCGTCACCGGTGTCGCACTGATGGCCTTGCTGGCCAGCGAACGTCCCCTGGCTACGGGCATGGACCATAAGAACCACGGCGCCATGCCAATGGACCACGGCCAGATGAACCATGGCAGCATGCCCCTGGACCACAGCCTGATGAACCACGCGGCGACGCCCCCCGACCAACCACGCACACCCTTGCCGGTAGTCACCGACGCCGACCGCCGCGCCGCCTTCCCGCCCCTGCCAGGGCATCAGGTGCACGACCGGGCAACCAACTGGGCAGTGATCGTCGACCAGCTGGAGTACCAGAACTTCGAAAACAGTGGCGCCCTGAACTGGAACGCTACCGCCTGGGTCGGCGGCGATATCGACCGCCTGTGGCTGCGCAGCGAGGGTGAGCGTGAACAGGGCAAGACCCACAAAGCTGAGCTGCAGGCGCTCTGGGGCCATGCCATCAGCCCCTGGTGGGAACTGGTCGGCGGTGTGCGCCAGGACTTCAAGCCCGCCAGCGGCCAAAGCTGGGCAGCCTTCGGCATCCAGGGCACGCCGCTCTACGGCCTGGAGCTGGAAGCCACCGCCTATGCCGGCGAGCGGCAGCAGACCGCGCTGCGCCTGGAGGCCGGTTACGCTATGCTGCTGACCAATCGCTGGATCCTCGAATCGACCGTCGAAGCCAACTTCTTCGGGCGCAACGACGCCGGGCGCGAACAAGGCGCGGGGCTGGCCGAAAGCGAGGTGGGCCTGCGCCTGCGCTACGAGATCACGCGCGCGTTCGCGCCCTATGTCGGGGTCAGCTTCAACCGCCTGCACGGCAACCGCGCCGACCAGGCCCGAGAAAATGACGAGGACATCGGCCAGACCCGGTTGGTGGCCGGGGTCCGCCTGCGTTTCTGAAGTTTGACGCCGGTCCTTTATGAGCTGCCGGTGTCCCTGCAGGAGCGGCTTTAGCCGCGATGGAGGCACCGCAGTGTATGGCACCCGCTTTGCGGATAATCGCGGCTAAAGCCGCTCCTACAGAGTCGGCGCTGATCAACCAGATATGTTTAGTTTCACAGGAGCTTCACCATGCCGCGCAAACACCTGCTCACCCTTGGCCTGCTGGCCATCACCGGCCTGGCCCAGGCCGCCGAGACCATCGACGTCTACCGCGACCCAAACTGCGGCTGCTGCAAGGCGTGGATCAAGCACCTGGGCGACAGCGGCTTCACCGTCAACGACCATGTCGAGCCGAACATGAGCGCGGTCAAGCAGCGCCTGGGCGTGGCGCCACGCCTGTCCTCGTGCCACACCGGGGTAATCAACGGCAAGTTCGTCGAAGGCCATGTGCCGGCCGAGCAGGTGCGCCTGCTGTCCAGCCGCGCCGACCTCAAGGGCCTGGCCGTGCCCGGCATGCCCATGGGCTCGCCGGGCATGGAGATGGGTGACCACAAGGACGCCTACCAGGTCATCGGCGTGACCTTGGACGACCGCGACACCGTGGTCGCCAACTACTGATGCTCAGCCTCTGGGCGCTGTTCCTCAGCGCCTTCGGCGCCGCGACCTTGCTACCACTGCAATCGGAGGCGGTGCTGGTCGGGCTGCTGCTGCGCGACCCGCAAGCCTGGGCCACCCTGCTGCTGGTCGCCACGCTCGGCAATGTGCTGGGGTCCATCGTCAACTGGCTGCTGGGCCGGGCCATCGAGCACCTGCGCGACAAGCGCTGGTTCCCGTTCAGCGCCCGCCAGCTGGAGCGCGCCCAGCAGCGCTACCAGCGCTGGGGGCAATGGTCGTTGCTGCTGAGCTGGATGCCGGTGATCGGCGACCCGCTGACCCTGATCGCCGGGATCATGCGCGAACCCTTCTGGCGCTTCGTGTTGTTGGTCACCCTGGCCAAGGGTGGGCGCTACATCGTGGTGGCGATGATCACCCTGAGATGGTTTCATACCGGGTAACACCTTTCACGACGGCTAACCGCCAGCGGCTGCTACAGTCGCTCTTTCCCCAACTGGACGGAGTGCTGCCATGCTGCGCGCAACTGCCCTGGCCTGTCTCATTACCGGCGCGGCCATCGCCGCCGAACCGCCAACCTACGGCAAGCAACTCGAAGGCTTCGCCTACCCGTACCCCTTGCAGCACTTCGACTTCCAGTCCCAGGGCCAGGCCTTGCAGATGGGCTACATGGACGTGCCCGCCAAGGGCAAGGCCAACGGCCACAACGTGGTGCTGATGCACGGCAAGAACTTCTGCGCCGCCACCTGGGAAACCACCCTTGGTGCGCTGAGCCAGGCCGGTTATCGGGTCATCGCCGTGGACCAGATCGGCTTCTGCACCTCGAGCAAACCCGCACATTACCAATACAGCTTCCAGCAACTGGCCGACAACACCCATACGTTGCTGGCCAGCCTGGGGGTGGACAAGGCCATCGTACTCGGCCACTCCACCGGCGGCATGCTCGCCACCCGCTACGCCCTGATGTACCCGCAACAAGTGGAACGCCTGGCCATGGTCAATCCCATCGGCCTGGAGGACTGGAAAGCCCTGGGAGTGCCCTATCGCACCGTGGATCAATGGTATGCCCGGGAGCTGAAGCTCGACGCCGAGGGCGTGCGCAATTATGAGCGCGCTACCTACTATGCCGGGCGCTGGAAGCCCGAGTACGAGCGCTGGGTGCAGATGCTGGCGGGGCTGAACAAGGGCCCGGGGCACGAGACGGTGGCATGGAACTCGGCGCTGATCTACGACATGATCTTCACCCAGCCGGTGGTGCACGAGTTCAAGGACCTGAAGATGCCGACGCTGTTGCTGATCGGTGACCAGGACACCACGGCCATCGGTAGCGATATCGCCCCGCCCGAGGTGAAGGCCATGCTGGGCAGGTACAAGACCCTGGGACCGCAGGTGGCCGGGTTGATTCCGAACGGTGAACTGGTGACATTCGAAGGGCTCGGGCATGCCCCTCAGATCGAGGAACCCGGACGGTTCCACAAGGCGCTGATCGACTGGCTGGGGCGCTGAGGCCCCAGGCCAGTGCTGACGCTAGTGTGGTGTTTTGCACATACCACCAGTCAGTTGTGAAACACCCTGCTAGGCCCCGCGAGCCACATGCAGCGCCTCGAGTTGGCGAACGGCGGAGCTGCACCTTCTCTCCAGCGTATCCGTCATCGCGATTGCCCGGAAACCTGCGAGCGGCGCGGGCTCCTGCTTCAGATGCCCGAAAAGCTCGCCGAAGGTATGGGTCTGCCCCAGCGCGGTGTGCTTCAGCACCATCGCGGCGATCTTTTGCTCGGGTACACTGCCCTCCCCGGCCAGCGACTCGAAATGCCCGAACAGTCGAGACAGCGGGCCCACAGGGTCCTGCAGCGACTGCATCACCGCGTGGAAGTCATCGAGCTTCGGTAGACTGCCGTCGGCGCCGAAACCGAACTTCACCTCTTTCAAAACTTCGGCAGGATCAATTGCGCCATCGGTAGGTACATCGGTTGGCGCAACGCGCTCGATGGCCTGCGCCGCCCCGCTTTCCTCTTCGATCGTGCTTGCCGCTGGCGGCGCAGGCCGTTGCGCAAACCGCTCGATGAACTGTGTTTCGACATCCTTGACGAAGGTGACCACTGCGGCGGCCCCAACCTGATCAGGGTCAGGGAACTCGGCAAATCGCGCGGCAAGGAACCCTACTGCCTCGAGGACCTTGCCAGCGGCCTGTCGATCATTGCGCATCAGTTCGATATTGGCCGGGGACTGCGATTCGATGAACGAAAAGCCGTTGCTGATATCGAGCTTGTTGATGCCTGTGTCTACCCGCAACTCGGCGACGAGTTGCCCGAGCATGGCGACATTCGCGAACAGGCAACTGGTGTTGCGCATGATATTGCTGCCAGTCAGCTGCTCTGTGTAAGTGGCCATGAACTGTTCAAGCGAGAGCTTTTCCAGCTTGGCCGTTATGCCGCTGGCTTGCGACCTCATGACCTCAGGCAGCCCCTTGGCCATCCCCTCGTTCAACGAACTCATCACACCCGGCGCCGACGTCGTAGCCTGTTTGGCAACCGTCGCCATACTTGTGCGAAAGCCAAGAAATTCGGCAATGGCAATGAACAGCCGCATCAGGATGCCATGTTTCTGCGGTTCCTCGTGACGGGCCAGGCGCTGCGCGGACTCCGTGGTCTTGACCTGTGTGCTGTCACTGCACTCGTTGAGTGGGTTAAGGCTGGCAGCACATACCCAACCTGTGGAAACCGATTCAATCACTCTGCAAACCTCTATCAAAATACTGGTAAAAAGGACCGTGTCCTCAGTCGATATGCATGCTTCTCGACGCGCTCAAGCCATAACGCCCGCGGCCCTGAACCCCTGGTTGTCGTTACGCAGGATCTCCTGGATGAGCTGGCGCACCTGGTCGATCACTTTCGCCAGGTCATCGGTGTAGCGCTGGAACAGTTCCTTCTGGTTGCCGGCAACCGTTGCTTCAAGCTCCTGCTCCTTGGCCCACACATCCTGCAGCGACTTGATGGCGTGGGCGATGCCGGTGCCGAACGCAGCCCCACTTTGTGCCACACCATTGAGCGTGTGCAGGGTGGTGTTGCGGGTATCGATGCCGTTCTGCAGATGCGTGACCTCGATACGATTGGAGTCGATCTGCTTTTTCGAGGCCATTGTCACCTTGCCAGGCTGACCATACCTGGCGCTATGGCTGGCTTGCTCCAGGCTCTTGATCATGCGCGCATCACCCAGGTTTCGGAGCATGCCGGTGGTGCCACTGGCCAACGTGAAAACACTCAAGGCACCACTGACAGCCGCCGAGGCGAACAACGCGTTGCTGGCGGTTCTCATCCAGCCGATCTGTTCCTTGCTGGCCTGCACGCTGACCTCAGCCTGGGTTCTGCGCCCTTGCGCGTTACCGTCGCGCACCTGCATGGCAGCGCGGAGAATGGCCAGCAGGCTCTGGAGATCCTGGCTGCTGGGCATCGCCTGTGGCGCATCCAGGCCGACTTGCCCTGGCCGCTCGCCGGTCGTCGCTTGCGCTGCCGGACAGGGCATGGCCAGCATCGCCCACAAGGGTTTCGCGGCATTCTGCCCCTCGATGAGCGATGACGGGGAGTCCAGGGCGGGCAAATGATCGATGTTGGTAATAAACAGACTCATGATTGCTCCTTGATCAAGCGATGACGTTTCGACAGGCGATATCCGCGCAGGCTTTGTGACGTGCGCTCAGCATTTCCAGCAGTTGCTCGAAGCGTTGCTGCTTCTTTGCGAGTAGTTGTTCAAGTTCCTTGGCCAGTTGCTCGAGATAGCCGTGGCCCTGCTCCAGCACCAGGCGCATTTCGGCCAGTTGCGCCTCGCTGCGCAGCGCCAGCCCTTGCATCACCGAACTGGCCGCCTCACCGGCGCCCGACAGCGTGGCGGTCGCCATGCCGGCACCGGTCAAGGTCATCTGCAGCTTGGCCTGGGCGCCCGCGCTGGCAACCGAGGAGCCCCCGCTGGAGGCCACACTCTGGATTTTCTGGCCCACCGACAGGGCAACCTGCGCAGCCTTGCCACTCACCCTGCCGGCCACTTTGGCCGCGACCACCGCAAGGCTGCCGCCAAAGGTCAGCACCACCGAGGCAAGCGCCAGGGCGACTTCCACCGCCATCAGCGCAGGCCCGAGGTACTTCATCACTTCTTTTGAGATATGCCCGTCCTCGGCCGCCTGGTTCAACGACATGGACACTATCCCCATGACGCCACCGGCGATCATCAGCGCGCCCGCCACGGCGCCGAGGCCCGTCGCAACCATCACCGTGCCGACCACGATGGACACGATGGCCGCTGCCCAGCCGAAGACCTTGGCAAAAACACTCGCCGTGCCGGCGTCCTGGTGGCGCTGGGTCACCTCTGCCATTTTCTGCGCGTTGAGGGCCATCTGCTGGCGGTTCTGTTCGGTCATCTGCCGAACCTGCTGCAGGTTGAGTTCGGTCTGGCGGGCGCCCAACCGGCTCAGCAGTTCAGTGAGGCGGATATCCAGCTCGGCATCGGAAATCTCTCCGGCGAGCTGCCCGAGTATCAATGCCCCGACATCGGGTACCGTGGCCAATACCGGCTGCATGAGGCGCCCGGGGTCAACACTTCTATCGAGCAGGCCGTGAAGGTGCCGTCCTGTTGCCAAGGATTCCTGAATCAGCGGAGGGTCCAACCTGACACTACGATCAGGCCGCAATGGTGTGTCTACCGAGGCCATGCCGGTATCGCCTGGCAAGCGGACGGCAGTGCCCGTCACTGGCGTTTCAATCTCGCTTGCAGCCGCGATCACCCGTGGTTCAGCGGCGAAATGTTCAGTTCGCATGGCGCGTAGCCTCCATCTGTCGCAATGCCTCAAGCAGCGCCTGCGCCCTGCTCGCCAGGCCGCCATGTTCACCGTTCTCTGCCAGGGCCTGCGCCTGTTCGTAGCCGCTGCGCGCCGAAACCAGGTCACCCAGATGCTGCTGGCATTCAGCGGCATGCAAGCAGAAGCGTGGGTCCTGCGGCGCGAGCATTGCGCCGTAGGCGTAGGCCGGCAACGCCTCCTGATAACGCTCCAACCCCTGGTAGCTGGCTGCCACCCCGAGAAATGCCCGGGCGTCGTAGTGGTCGAGCGCCACCAGCCCCTTGAACATCGTCAAGGCATCCTCCAACCGCCCCGCCTGGTAGAAGCCGAATGCCTGGGCATAGAGCGTTTCAAGCTGTGCCGCGCCAACCCCGCGCAACATGGCGAAGGTGCCGCCCTCAGCGAAGAAACCTTCGATCGCCTCGGCCTCGATGGCATCGGCGCCTATCTGTTGTGCTGCAGTCATCAATCACCTCAGTTCTGCATAATCTTCGACAGCATCGAGAACCACGTCTCGACGAACTTCATCATCACCTCGGTGGAGGTGGTGTACCGCGACCCCACGTCATTGAGCAGGGTGGTCTGCTCGGTCACCTTGTCGTTGACGATGCGGGTGCGATCGCTCAAGGCCTGGGAGAAGTTGGCCAGCGGGTTGTTGTCCTTGTGCCAGGTGTATTGCGATTCCAGGCCATCCATCGGTCCGCTGACCCTGTGTGGACGACGATCACTGCCGTTGGGCGAAATGCCAGTGGGCGTGTCTGCCAGGAACTGCCGCACCGTCACGGCTGCATTGCCGTACGAAGCAAGCAATCGGCGTTCAGGGCTGGTTTCCCAGGCAGCCGCATCCAGGTCGTACAACTTCGGGTCGAAGAGGTTGAAGCCCGGGTCCTGAAGATCGAAGGTGCCCTTGGCTGCCATGACCACGTTGACCTTGGACTGGATCACGCTGAAGATCTTCAGCTCCGCGGTGAGGCTCTTCAGTTGCTCGCTGAGCTCGGTACGCTCGGCTTTCTGCTTGCGCATGCGCAAACCCATCGCCGCCATTACCAGCTCGTCCATGCGTAGCCGTTCGCCCAGGTTTACCAGCTGCACGGGTGCGCCCGGCAACCACGCCGCATAGGCTTCCAGCAACTGGATCAGCGCATCGACAGGCTGGTCGGGCAGCGGATGCGGCAGCAGACTGTCGAAGTAGGGTCGGCTCTGCGCCAATCGCGCCTGCCCCTCGGGGCCCAGCAAGGTCTCTATGACCTGGCGCCGGTACTCGCGGCTCAAAGGCAGGCCTTGACCATCCGCTGCCGTGATCGCGTTTTGCTCGAGAAACCGCTCCACCCTCTGAATGTCCACCCAGATCGGCGGGGGGCCCACGCGATCGACAGGCGGCAAGGGCGCAGGGCGATTCAATGCATCGATAGAACTGCTCATCATCTGCTTCCGATTGGCTGGTTACCCCGTCTCGAGGTGAGCCTGGCCATGACCAGGTCGAGGTACCGACAGATGCAGTCTACTGAGGCGGTGGCGGTCGTTCCGTCAGGCCCGGCCGCGATTTTGTAGTTCAGGGGTACGGTTTCTGACGTCAGAATGGCGTCAGCCAATGCGACCCAGTGGCTGGATGTTGATCTGCGTGGTGAGCTCCTGAAAGGACAGCACAGGCAAGTCGGAATAAACGCCTTCGACCAACTTGCGCACATAGCGCCGGATGTCCATGGACACCACGAGCACGGGCCTTGCCTGGGCTTCATGCAGGTTGCCCACCGCAGCTTTGACCTGGGCGAGAAAGGCATCGCTCTGCGCAGGTTCCAGGGCCAGGTAGCTGCCGGCGCTGGTCTGGCGGATGCCGTTGCGGATCATCTCCTCGACCGCCGGGTCGAGCAGGTAGGCCGGCAGCAGGTTGTGGCCACTGGCGTACTTGTAGCAGATGTAGCGTTTGAGGTTGCTGCGCACATATTCGGCCAGCTGCACCACGTCCTTTTCCTTCTGCCCCCATTCGACCAAGGCCTCAAGGATCGAACGCATGTTGCGGATCGAGATGCCCTCGCTCACCAGCCGCTGAAAGACCTCGGTGATTCGTTGCAATGGCAGGATCCGCTGTACCTCCTTGACCAGCTCGGCGTAGCCCTGCTCCATCTGCTCCAGCAGGTAGCGGGTCTCCTGGATGCCGACGAAATCCCCGGCGTATTCGCACAGCACATGGGTCAGGTGCCAGGCAAGCACCTGGTCGACCGCCAGGAAGGCACAGCCGGCACGCTCCAGGCGATCACGCAGGTCCTGCTCCACCCAAAGGCTCGCACGCCCAGGCAAGAGCGCTTCGCCTTCTACGTAGGGCACGCCTATAAGTTCCAGCTGGCTGAGCTTCTCCTGAACCAGAAGACACCCAGGCATCAGCTTGCCTCGCGCCACCGGCACTTCCTGCAACAGGATGCGGTACTCCCCGGGGCCAAGCGCGCTGTTGAAACGCAGGCGGATACCAGGGAACGGCACGCCATGGTCCAGGTAGAGCGCCTGGCGGACCCGTGCCAGCTCATCGTTCAACGAGGCGGCCTCCAGGGCGGCTTGCAACTCGCTGTCCACATCGATGAGCAAGGGCACCGTCAGGGCAAAGGCCTGCGGGTCGGCGCCCATCTTCGCCTTGCCTGCGGGTTTCAGCGCTGGCGCGCCGGCACCATTGGCCAGCAACGCCGGCAGACCGCCACTGTGCTGCTGGTCAGCCTCTTCGACACGCCGCTGGCGGAGCGCCCACCAGCCACCGCCCCCGACCATCAACGCGAGAATGAAGAACGTGACTGTCGGGAAGCCCGGGATGAGACCGAACAACCCCAGCAAGGCGCCACCGATAAGCAGCGCCTTGGGCTGCGCCATGACCTGACTGCCGATATTCGCCCCCAGGTCATGGGCGCCTTGACCGTCACGGGTGACGATGATTCCCGCCGTGATGGCGATCAACAACGCCGGTACCTGGCTGACCATACCGTCACCGACAGTGAGTACCGCGTAGAGCTGCAGCGCATCACCCGCGCTCATGCCCTTCTGCATCACGCCGATGGCCAGCCCTGCCAGCAGGTTGACGATGATGATCAGCAACCCGGCGATAGCGTCGCCCTTGACGAACTTCATCGCGCCATCCATGGCACCGAACATCTGGCTGGCCTTCTCCACCTCGCCACGGCGCCCATGGGCTTCGTTGACGTCGATGACGCCGGCGCGCAGATCGCCATCGATGCTCATCTGCTTGCCCGGCATGGCGTCGAGGGAAAACCGTGCGCTGACTTCCGCCACCCGCTCGGCGCCCTTGGTGATGACCAGGAACTGCACGATGGTGATGATCAGGAACAGGATGCAGCCCACCACCAGGTTGCCGCCCACCACGAAGTCGCCGAAGGTCTGCACGATCTGCCCGGCATCGGCCTCCAGCAGGATCATCCGCGTGGTACTGATCGACAGCGCCAGGCGGAACAGCGTGGTGACCAGCAGCACCGAGGGGAACACCGAGAAATGCAGCGGCGAGACCACGTACACCGACATCATCAGCAGCACTACGGCGATGGTGATGTTCAGGGCGATCAGCAAGTCCAGCAGCAGGGGCGGCAGCGGCAGGATCATCATGAACACCACCGCCAGCAACATCACGGCCAGCATCAGGTCCTTGCGGGCGCCGATCTGGCCAAGTATTCGGGACAGCTGATTCATGGGCATGCCTTGCGCCGCTGGTACTCGGCATAGGTGGCCTGGGCCTGCTCCAATCGGCCGGCCATTTGCTGTGCCTGGCTCAGGCACAGCCACAAGGGCGGCTGCAGCTCGCCCGCGTCACGCAGCGCCAGGCACTGACGTTCGGCCCCCGCCCAATCGCCCAGCTCCAGCGCCACCACCACTGCGGCTCGACACCCGGCGCGATGCTGGGGATCGGCGCGCAACAGCACCTCCAGCAACACCCGCGCCCGTTCGGGCCAACCGCATTGCAGATGCAACCAGGCCAACAACTGCAAGACATCCTGCTGTTCGTTCGACAATTTCATGTATTCACACCTTGAGCAGGACGTTAACGCAGCACTCCAGCGTACGGCGGTCGGCCAGTAGCGCTTGCACCAGTGCCGCCGCCTCTGGGCACCCGGGGGCCTGCGAGGCAAGCAGCTGTTCCACCAGCGAGCCCAGTGCTTGGGTGAAATGCTGCGGGTTGTAAAGGCTGCGCAGTTCATGTTCGGGCCTGGCGTACGCCAGACGCAGGCGTTCCGCCTGATGCTGCGGGTACAGCTCAAGCAAGTGCGCCTGCACCGGCTGCCCCGGCATAGGCAGAGCGTCGCATCCTGGCTGGGCAAGCACCGCGTCGGCTGGCGCCCACGACAGCGAGAAATCATGGGCCTGCCCGGCCAGGTCGACAACGCTCATGCTGCCAACACCTCGGTGCGTACCCGCGTCAGCAAGCGATAGGCCCGATGCAAGGCCTGCTCGGTCAAACCGTGTTCGTCGAGGCCTGCCAGCAGCACCAGACGATCGTTGGCAAGCAGACCACAGCGCAGCAGGCAACCACAGGCCTGGTGTTCGTACACCTGCCTGAGCGCACACCGCATGGCGCGCTCGAACATCGCCCCGTGCACGGAAAAATCCAGCCACAGCGTCAACTGCCCTGCTAGCCGTTCGAGCTGCAAAACGCCTGCACCTGGCAACTCCAGGCGCAGCAAAGGTTCCTGCGGTTGCGCTGGCGCCACACCCAAGTCGCGACAGAACTGGGCCACGGCTGCCGTGCAAAAGCCCATGCTCATGCCTCCCGCGCGCCGCACAGCATCGCCTCCTCATCGTCGACGGCCTGGTCCATGGCCAACTGCCAGACTGCCAACAGATGCTCGCGTTGCGCCTCGTCGCTGAATACTTGCACGGGCAGCAGTCGGAAGATCCGCTGCAACTCCCGCAGGCACTGGATACGTTGCACCTGCGGGCCAAGCGGCAACGCCGCGAGCAGGCGCTGGATGTCCTGCACCGTCGCCCAGCGTTTGTCGATCAACGCCAGCAAGTCGCTGACCAGGTCAGAAGGTCCGTACGCCACTGGACTCTCCGGCAAGCTGGCGGAACAGCGCGACAGTGTCGCCTTCCAGTTTCTTGAGCGCCTGCACCAGCTTCATGTCGCTGATGACCTGTTGCAGCCGGTTACTGTCCAGGCTCGAGGACGGCCCATTGATATGGCTGGCCAGGCCGTTGAGCATGAACTGCGCGATGTCGTCGATGGCGGCATCGCCAAAGCGCGCACGCAGCTCATCCCAGGCATGCCTGAGCCCGCGATAATCGCACAGGAAATCGCAGTACACGCCGCGCAACGCCACCACTTCGGCCACCCCCTGCGCCTGCGTTGCCTGGGCCAGCGGACCGATCTCGATGCCCAACTCGATCGCCTGGCCATGGGTCTGCGTCAAGGCTGCCATGGCCTGGTCCAGCTTGCCGGCCAAGCCATGCGCATCGACCGTCGTGCCCAACGCGTCGCGGGCATAGGCCAACGCCAGGTAGCGATGACAGGCCTCAGCAGAAAATCCATCCAGGCGGGCCTGCAGCTCACCCGGAGTCAGCTGAGGGTGCTGACGCAACCAGGCCACCAGCTCATCCAGTGATCGACGCTGCACATCCGGCACCTTGGCCAGCATGGCCTCGGCCTCCTGGCCCGCGCGCAAACCCAGCTGGCGCGCATCGGTGACGCGGCTGCGGGTACTGAGCCGCGCGTTGGCCAGTGACGAGAACGCCATGGACACCTCCTCCGCCATGCTGGCCTGCTGCGCCATCGGCGCCACCTGCCGCGCTTGCAGGACCGGCTGCCCCTGTGCCTCCCAACCGGGCAGCATGGCCAGTCCCGGTTCACTGCGTAAAAAGCCGACGCCTTCGCTCATCCCCACCTCGTCGTCGCATCAAAGAATGAGCGCCATGCTAGAGGTAAGCCCTGCGCCCCACTGTTGCCACTGGCCGCTTCTTTTTAGCCTGTCGCCAGGCGCGACAGCGTCCGACCGAAAACTAAAAACATGCGCCGCACAGTGAAATCCGCTGCGGGGCAGGCTACCTAGAATGGCGCCCATCTTTCGCGCTGCAACCTTTCCCATGCCGCCATCGCTGCTCCAGACTCCCCAGGCCCTGCTGGCCGCCGTGAACAACGCCACACTGTTGCAAGCCAACGGCAAGGTCACCCAGGTCACCGGCACCTTGATCCGTGCACTGGCGCCCGGCGTGCAGGTCGGCGAACTGTGCCGGCTGCGCAGGCCGGGCGGCCTGCCTGAACTGTTGGCCGAAGTCATCGGCCTGCAGCAGGACCAGGCGCTGCTCGCTCCGCTGGGCGACATGCAGGGGCTGTGCACGCGCACCGAGGTATGCCCCACCGGCGGCATGCACCGCGTGGGTGTAGGCGAGCATTTGCTGGGGACGGTGCTCGATGGCCTGGGCAACCCGCTCGACGGCAGCCCGCCGGCTGCACCACAAGCCTGGTACCCCGTGCATAGGGACGCGCCATCGCCACTGAGCCGCAAGCTGGTCGATACCCCCTTGAGCCTGGGCGTGCGCTGTATCGATGGCCTGCTCACCTGTGCCGAAGGGCAACGCACAGGCATCTTCGCCCCCGCCGGTGGCGGCAAGAGTACCCTGCTGGCCACGCTGCTGCGCAACGCCGAGGCGGACGTGATCGTACTCGCCCTGATCGGCGAGCGCGGCCGCGAGGTACGTGAATTCATTCACCACGAACTCGGCGAGCACGGCCTGCGGCGTGCGGTGCTGGTGGTCGCGACCTCCGACCGCCCGGCCATGGAACGCGCCCGGGCGGCCTTCGTCGCCACCAGCGTCGCCGAATATTTCCGCGACCAGGGCAACAAGGTCCTGTTGCTGATGGATTCCCTGACCCGCTTCGCCCGGGCCCAGCGGGAGATCGGCCTGGCCGCGGGCGAACCGCCGACTCGGCGCGGCTTTCCGCCTTCGGTGTTCGCCCAGTTGCCGCGCCTGCTGGAACGCGCCGGGCAATCGGCCAAGGGCTCGATCACCGCACTTTACACGGTGCTGGTGGAAGGCGATGACCTGAACGAACCGATCGCCGAGGAAACCCGCTCGATCCTCGATGGCCATATCGTCCTGTCACAGGCCCTGGGAGCCGCCAACCACTACCCGGCCATCGACGTGCTGCGCTCGGTCAGCCGGGTCATGCACCAGGTCGTCAGCCCGGAACACCGTGCCGCCGCCGGACTACTGCGCGAATGGATGGCCCGGTACGAGGAAGTCGAACTGCTGCTCAGGATCGGTGAGTACACGCAGGGCCAGGATCCACTCGCGGACCAGGCCATCGGCAAACGCGAAGCCATCCGCGCCTGGCTGTGCCAGCCCCCCGACGAAAACGTCTCGCTGCGGCAAAGCCTCGACCAACTACTGGAGATCACCCGATGCCCCTGACCGCCCTTGCGAAAATCAAGCAACGCAGACTTCAGCGGGCCGAGCGTGAAGCGCGAAGCCAACTGGCCCTTCTACAGGCGGCAGAGCAAGCCGAGGCACAGGCCGCCGATGCGCACCTGGCGTTTTGCCGCGGGTCCCGCGAAGAACAACAACGCCTGTTCGCCGCGCATGTCGGCCAGTTGACCGACTGTCGAGCCTTGGAGCACTGGCGCCGGCAGGTCGGCCTGCTCGGTGAGCGCGAAGCGAGCCTGCATGGGCAAGTCGTTGCCTGCAAGGCTGCACTGGCGCGCCAGTACACGGCACATCAGCAGGCCCAAGCGCAGCTCGCCCAGACCCGAAAAAAAAGGGACAGTTTCGTCCAACTGCGGGACCAGGCACACCTGCGTGCCACTCGATTGGCGGAGTACAGGCAGGAGTTCGAGTTGGAGGAGCACTGTTTACACGGTGGCTTGCAACCATGAAGACCCTGCCTGTGCCTGCATTATTGCCCCCCTCGACTGACACGCCTCGCTCGCCTCCCCGGAACAGCCAGCGGCTGTTGTTCGAACAGCTGCTGCTACCCCCGCCAGACAGGCAGGGCATACCTCGGGAGCCTGACCATCTGGGCCTCGGCTACCCATTGGTGCCCGCCCTGGCCCGGGCAGACCACTACCCACCTGTGCTCGAACCACCCGCGCTAACCGAGGACTCGGTCAGTCAGCCGTTCACCTCGACGAAGCCCGAGGAGACCGAGACGCACCAGCCGACTGGCCCAAGTTTGCCCGAGGTAAGGCATCAAGATGTTCGCGAGCATACCGACAGCCTGCCGGGTCGTCTGCAACCCCATGAAAGCGCCATGCCGGCCCCGGTTCATGCCATGACCTGTGAACGTGCAGTGGTTGAGAGGGTACTGTCCTGCCCAGGCGTATCACCCACCCAAGATCTGCAGGCACTGGTGGATCGTCTGCAGCTGCAAGTGCTCGGTTGCAAAGCCGACAACCGCGAACTGACCCTGCTGCGTGCTCGGCTGCCGCAGTTGGGCCCTGTCGAGGTGCAGATGCGCCATGTCGGCTCAGGCTTGCAGGTAGAGGTCCAGGCCGCACCAGCGAGTCTGCGACAGTTGCAGGTGGCCTGCGCGGACCTGCTTGATCGTCTGCAACGGCTGGATCCTGCGCAGCAGGTCAGCCTCGGTTTTGCCGCCAATGGCGGCGGTGAGCAGGGCTCACGCAACCGGCGCCACGTGCTCGACGAGTGGTGGCCCGAACCATGAACCTTGCGAATTTCCCATCCGCGGCCCAACAGGAGCTGCACCTGCAGCGACTGCTGAGCCATCGCCAACGCAACTATGGCGACGCAGAGCGCCAGGCCTTGCTGGACATCGCCGCTTGCGAGGGCGACCCCGACCTGGCCGTGCTGGTCGATTGGCAGGGCGTGCCGGTGCGCCTGCTTTGCCGGCGGCAGCATCTGGCGCAATGGCTGACGCCGCATTTGCAGGAAGCCGACTTCGCCAGCCTGCCGGCGCCAGTGCAACTGGCGTTGCTGCAACGGGACAGCCCTTGGCTTCCTGGCCTGCAATGCCTGGGTATAGAACCGGCAGGTGTCTGCCAGGGCACGCCCTGCCTGCAAGTATCGCTGAAGCATGCCGCCAGCACGCTGACCTGCTGGCTGCAGGGCGATTCTGAGCGCCTGCTGGCCACCTTGCCGAGACGCCCAATGCGCGAACGTCTGAACATCGCGCTGAACCTCTCGTTGCAATGGCGCCCCCTCGAACTGTCGCTGCACGAGCTGCGTGGCCTCGGTACCGGCGACATCCTGCTGCTACCCGCCGCCGCGCCAGTATCACCCCGGTTGCTCGGCGTGCTCGACGGCCACCCCTGGGCAGAACTGCTGCTCGACGACACACATCTGGAGCTAGTCCGCATGCACGATTCGTTACCGCTGCCCGATACCGCACTGGGGGAACTGGAGCAATTGCCCATTGCGGTCAGTTTCGAAGTCGGTCGCCAGACCCTGGACCTGCACACACTGTCGACCCTGGGGCCAGGCGCCCTGATCGAGCTGCACAGCCCGCTGGCGGCCGAGGTGCGCATTCTTGCCAATCAGCGCTGTATCGGCAGCGGCCTGCTGGTGCGCATCGACGGTCGTCTCGGGGTGCGTGTGACCCGGCTGCTGGAAAACGACCCGACATGATCCAGCTGCCGGACGAACTGAGCCTGATCCTTGGCCTGGCGCTGCTGTCGCTGGTCCCTTTCATCGCAGTCATGGCTACCTCGTTCCTGAAGATGACCGTGGTCTTCTCGCTACTGCGCAACGCCCTGGGTGTGCAGCAGATCCCACCCAACATGGCCTTGTATGGCCTGGCGATCATCCTCAGTATCTACGTCATGGCGCCGGTAGGCATGGCCACCTACGACTACCTGAATGCCCATGAGACGGCCCTCGGTGACGCACCCTCGATCGAACGTTTTCTCGACGAGGGCCTGGCACCGTTTCGTGCGTTTCTCGACAAGCATGTCAATGAACGCGAACGCGCCTTCTTTCTCGACAGCACCCGCCAGTTGTGGCCCAGCCGCTACGCCGAACAGGTCGATGGCAACAGCCTGCTGGTCCTGCTGCCCGCGTTCACCATCAGCGAATTGACCCGGGCCTTCGAGATCGGCTTCCTGATCTACCTGCCGTTCATCGCCATCGACCTGATCATTTCCAACATCCTGTTGGCCATGGGCATGATGATGGTCTCGCCAGTGACCATCTCGCTGCCGTTCAAACTGCTGCTGTTCGTCCTGCTCGATGGCTGGGGGCGCCTCTCCCACGGCTTGGTGCTGAGCTACGGGGGCTGAGATGAGCAGTACCGAAGTCCTGCACTTCGCCAGCCAGGCGCTGTGGCTGATATTGATCCTGTCCCTGCCGACAGTGCTGATGGCCGCGCTGGTGGGCACCCTGGTGTCGCTGGTCCAGGCGCTGACCCAGGTGCAGGAACAGACCCTGGGCTTCGTCGCCAAGCTGGTCGCGGTGGTCGTTACCCTGTTCGTCACGGCCGACTGGATGGGCAGCGAGCTCTACCGCTACACCGACCTTGTGCTCGAGCGGATCCTGTGGGTGCGATGACTGCCCAGGCCCTAGAACAGGCCCTGCTGAACTTCAGCCTGATCCTGCCCAGGCTGTTCAGCTGCTTCATCGTGCTGCCGATCCTCGGCAAGCAGGTACTGGGCGGCGCATTGGTACGCAATGGCGTGGCATGCTCATTGGCACTATTCATCTACCCCAGCGTGGTGGGCACGCTGCCGCCAGGCCTGGATGGGCTGCAACTGGGGCTTCTCATCGGTAAGGAAGTGCTGCTCGGCTTACTGCTCGGTTTCATCGTGTGCATCCCGTTCTGGGCGCTGGAGGCCTGCGGCTTTCTCATCGACAACCAGCGCGGCGCGACCCTGGCGTCCACCCTCAACCCGTTGCTGGGCAGCCAGACCAGCCCCACCGGAGCACTGCTGCTGCAGACCCTGGTCACTCTGTTCTTCACTGGCGGCGCCTTCCTGGGACTGCTCGGCGCATTGCTGGGCAGCTACGCCAGCTGGCCGGTGGCAAGCTATTACCCACAGATCAGCGGACAGTGGAACGCGTTCTTCCTGGCCCAGTTCGGCTACCTGATGACCCTGTGCATGCTATTCGCCGCCCCCTTGCTGATCGCCATGTTCCTCGCCGAGTTCGGCCTGGCGCTGGTCAGCCGCTTCGCCCCGTCGCTGAATGTGTTCATCCTGTCCATGCCAATCAAGAGCCTGGTCTGCAGCGCATTGCTGGTGCCTTACCTGTACCTGCTGATGGAGCAGGCCCAGGATCAGCTGTTCAGCGCGCTGCACGCGGTGCGCCTGCTCGGTCCCTTGCTGGAGCAGCCATGAGCACGGAGAAGACCGAACATCCCACTCGGGCCAAATTGCGCGATGCACGGCATAACGGCCAGGTGGTCAAGAGCAAGGAACTGGTATCCAGCATGCTGATCCTGAGCCTGGCCGTGCTGCCCCTGGGCTTTCCCAACTACTTCCTCGGCCACCTGCAAGCGCTGATGCTGCTACCCGATCCCCTGCTCCACCTGCCTTTTAGCCAGGCATTGGATCTGATGCTGCAGCAGTTGCTGCACGAACTGCTGTGGCTCACCCTGCCGTTCCTGCTGACCACGTTGATTGCCGCCAGCGCGGGCAATCTGCTGCAGACCGGCTGGGTGTTCAGCACGCAATCGCTCTCACCCGACCTCAAGAAGGTCAGCCCGGTGGAGGGGATGAAACGAATCTTCTCGGTCAGGAACCTGCTCGACTTTTTCAAGTCTTTGCTCAAGGTGCTGTTGCTCGGCGCACTGGTGCTCGGCCTGCTCAGCGACAACCTGCACGCGTTGCTGAGGGTCCCACTGTGCGGCATCGGCTGCATCCTGCCTGTGCTGGGCAGCCTGCTGGGCCAACTGATCGGCGTCTGTGCCATTGGCCTCATGGCGATTTCAGCGGCCGACTACGGCCTGGAGCGCAGGCAGCATCACCGGCAGTTGCGCATGAGCAAGGATGAGGTCAAGCGTGAGCACAAGGAGATGGAAGGCGCGCCGGAGCTCAAGCGCGAGCGCCGCAAACGCCACCGTGAACTGCAGCAGGGGACGTTGCGTGCGGACGTCAGGCGTTCGTCGGTCATCGTCACCAACCCGACCCACATCGCCGTGGGCCTGCGTTACAAGGCCGGGGAAACCCCGTTGCCGCTGGTCACCCTGAAGTACACCGACGAGCAGGCCCTGCGGGTGCGCCGGATCGCCGAGGAAGAAGGCGTGCCGGTGCTGGAACGCATCCCCCTGGCGCGGGCGCTGTTCGCGGACAGCCTGGAGGAGCAATACATCCCCGGCGAGCTGATCCAGCCGGTCGCCGAGGTGATCCGCTGGTTGCAGGCGCAAGAGCAGGCGCCGCCGGTCTGAACAGGTTTTGCCCGTTTCTGCGGGCCTTGGGGCCAAGTGCTATACCAAGATCCCACGCTGCGGCAATGGCCGGCGCGCGGGCAATATGTCCTCCCGCACAGACGGTCGAGCAGGCTGACGAAGCTGCGCCCAGAAGACCTGTAGCAGCGCATCGCGCTCCTGGTCATCGCGGATAGCCCGCGCAGCGGCGGCCAGCACCGCCCCATTGCCATGTTCGAGCGGGTTCATGCGTATGCAGCCTCATTTTCAGGAACTCCTTGCAACAACGCCCGCTGCAAAGCGCTCAGTTGCCCCTCGATGCTGGCGTCGATGACGCAACCTTCGGTTTCCAGTCGGCAACCACCGCGTGCAAGCCGAGCATCACCGCAGATTTCCAGGGGGCCCGCGTCGGGAAACTGCTCGAGTATTTCATCGATACGCAGGCGAACCTCGGGCACCTGGTCAGGGCGCACGTGCAGGTTCAACTCCTCCCGTGGGCGAACCTGCGCCATCGCCTGACGTGTGGCCGCGAGCGTCAGCTCGATGTCCGGGTATGCCCCCAGCACCTTGGCCACCGCCTGGTACACCACCTCGCTCATCTGCCGGTCGGCCCGACGATAGAACTCGGCACAGCGCAATCGCACAGTGTGCATCAGCACCGCCTGCTCGACCGCGGCCATTTCCAGCCCGATCTCCCGCCCAAGCCGTTGCTGTGCCTCAAGCACTGCATCGGCCTGGGCATCGATGTCGCTGGCCCGCTGGCGGGCGCTTTCGGTCAATGCGCCGGCTTCGAGAAAGCGCTGGTAGTCGGCGCCGCGCAACACGGTACAGCCTGGTTCGACCATCGGCCGGCAATCATTCAGTTCAATAAATGGCAACATTCTGGGCTCCTGTCTCGGGCCACTTTCAGGCAAAGGGTGCGCGCCAGGGCGCGCTGATCGTCGCTCATCGGCCAAGTCGGCAATGCCCCGGTGCCAGGCAGTCGCAGGGCCAGGCGCCGGGCAAAACCGGGATCGGTACACCCGCAGGCCTGTAGCCAGAACGCCAGACCCTGCACGGGCAGCTCCACGTCCAGGGCGCCGCTTGGCAGCGCCTGCTGCCAGCCTGGCGGCCATGGGCCGATGATCAACCGCCATTTCTCCAGGCAATAGCGCTGGCCTTGATCGTCGAGCACCTGGCGCAAGCGCATCTGGCCGGCTCGGTCGAGAAGTCGCACAATGGCCTGGCCATGCAACAAGCCGCCAACAGTGGCCAGAACACGTTCGAATGCTGGCTGCGGATAGAGGGCCAGCCCACCCAGCCGTTCCGGTATTTCAAAGGGTTCGGCCAGGTCCAGCGCCGACAGCAACCAACCATTGATCGAGCTGTCCCGGCGCCAGTCTGGCAAGGCCTGGGCCACCTGCCGCAACGGTTCCGGGCAATGAGCCTGGTGCAGGTAGCGCGCCGGGCAGTAGCGAAGCTGAAACGGGGTCATGCTCATGCCCGCTGGCGCCACCACAGGTACTGCGCGAGATTGCTCAGTACCAGCACCCCCAGCAATGTCCCAATCAGCGCAAGAAGACGCAGGCGCGAACCCTCCATCACGTGAATCGACAATAGCGTCGCATGACGCTCCCCCGGCCACAGCTGACGAGCCTGCGTTGAAGGCACCAGCACCACACTGATGCGGTCGTAGTCGAGGCCTTCGATGCTGTTGCTCAACAGCTGTTTCATCTGCCCGATGTACAGGTCCAGCGCCGCGTCCGCCGCATGCTTGATGAAGATCGACGCCGAGGCCGCACGGGCCGTTGCACGCAGGCTGTCGCGGGGCTCCGGCAACACCACATGCACCCGCGCCACCAGCACGCCATCGATTTCCGACAGGGTGCGTGACAACTCCTGGGACTTCACATAGGCCAACCGCGCGTGCTCCTCCAGCGGCGACGAGATCAGGCTATCCCGGGGGAACACATCACTGACCGTGGAGAACATCTCCCGTGGGTAGCCCTGGCGCTTGAGCGCGGCTACCGCATGGCCGATGTCAGCCTCGTCGATCAGGATCTTCACCTTGCCGTCCTTGTCCTGCGCCTTCACCGCATCGATGCCCTCGGCATCCAGCACCGCGAGCATTTCGTTGGCTTCGCGCTGGCCGAGGCCCAGGTACAGCTCGACCTTGCACCCGCCCAGCAGCAGTACCGTCACAAGCAGCAAGCACTGCCATGGATTCTTCACAGTGCACCTACTGGGCTTTCATCAGGGTTTCGATGTTCTGCGTGGTGCGTCCCACGCCCTTGGCAATCAGCTCGACCTGCAGGTTGGTGCGTATCAGTGCCCAATGGGCATCCATCAATGCCACCGGATCACCCACCCCCGAGACCAGGCTGGCATGCGCGCCCTGCCTGGCTTCGGCATGCTGCTGGCCGAGCTGTGCGACTTTGTGCAACACCCCCTCCTCAGAGCTGCCGGCACTGCTGGATAGCGCCTGCTCGAACTCGGCCACCTGGCGGGAATCGACGGATGGTGCCGCCAGGGACTGCAGATCGGTGACCACTCGGGTCACTTCAGCAATGCCATTCATGAGTCGCCCTCCACCTTGAAGGAATCATTAAGCAGGTCCATTGCCATGGCGAGCACTTGCAAGCGCTGTTGCTGTGCCAGTGCCGACACCTGCACGAGCTCCAGAGCACCTGCGCCCTGCTCGACCAGGCATGCCTGGAATACAGCAGCGTCCCGAGCGACATGGACGGGCTGCGGGATCGGCGCTATTGGCTCACTCGTCAACAATGAGGTGGTCAACCCGTTCATGCCACCACCTGGGCGCGCATACCCTCGGCAAACCGGATCAGATCGCAATTCTCGCTCTGCGCCATGCGCTCAAGGCGCCTTTCCAGCGCCGCCATGTAGCCCAGCTGGCGCTCGCACAGCGCCAGCCACGGGTCGAGGGATGGCCAGGAGGCCTGATTGCCTTCTGCCAGGGCCTCTTCGCAGCGTCCCGCCCCCATCAGGCCGGCGATACGTATCGCACAGGCGGCTTCCCTGGATTCCGGCTGCCGGGCAAGCCAACGCGCAATCGCCATCGCTTCGTCATGGTGATGGTGCTCGACACCCAGCAAGCCCAGGCGCGCCATCAGATTGTTCACCGAGTACTCCATGCTCAGAACTTCTGCAGGATGCTGCTGATGGTGTTCTTGAAGGTCTGGCCCAAGGTCGCATCGACCTGGAACACGTTGGACCAGATGTTCGAACGGTGGCGCATGTCGGCCAGCAACGCGGGGTCGTCGCTTTTCTCGTTGAGTTTACTGAGCGACTCGAGGACGGCCTTGTTGGCCTCTCGCGCCTGCTTGACCATACCTTCGTGGACCATGTCCATGGTGTTGCTGGTACCATCGTGGAATCCGCTGCTGATGCCTGGCATTTCAATGTTCCTTCAGTTTTTTCAGGATGTTCAAGGCCGCTTCAAGGGCCGTTCGCTCGTCGTGCGCTGCCTGGAATGCCGTGGGCGGCAAAGGGCGCGACATCTGCTCGGCGCGGGCTTGCCGCGCTTGCTCCAGTACCCTGTACATCCAGGCGCGTGTTTGTCGGTCACGTGTTTCCTGCAACAGCTCATCCATCATTAATGGGGCGCTCCTTGAGATTGATCGAGTAGTCCTGCCCACCCTTGCGCAAAGTGATCGCCTGACCATCGATCGCCAGGATGCGGATACCGGAAGGCATCAGCGCGCCTACCGGATAACGGCGGTTGTCCGTCAGCGTCACATAGGGCACGCGCCCCAGCGACACCGCGCGCACCGGGAAATCGAGTTTCCCGGGCACAGCGGCCCTGCCCTCATCGACCAGCTTCAACAGCGGATGCTCGGCGAATGCCTTGCGGAACTGGCGTTGCAGGTTGAGAAAGTCCTGATGCTGGCGGTCATGCAGTGCCCCACGCAGCACCAGGGTGTCACCGCGGTCCTCCACGGTCAGGGCATCTTCCAGGCGCCATTCGCGCAGCAGTTGGGCCAGGCGCGTCCGGGCCTGTGGAACGGGCAGGCTGTGTGCCACGACCTGGGGATCGGCTGCGTTCGTCTTGCCCTGTGCTTCGGCCTCCGGGATCAGCAGGCGTGTGAGCAGCGCCAGCAACAGCAGCAAACCGGCGCCTGGGATCATGAACCAGCCGGCCCGCAATCCGGGCCGGGGGATCGACTCGGGAAGCCGCTCGGCAAAGACCTCGCCCTCTGTACAGAATGCCCAGCACAACGGGCCACAACGCTGGATGGCCAGTGCCTGCAACTCGACATCGGCCGCTAACGTCACGCCGGCCTGTGTCGGTGGTTCGGTGGCGCCCCACTCCAGCAGGCGTACCCCGCCAGGCCCGACCATCAGCACCAGGTGGATAGCGGCGATCCCTGCGTCCACCAGCACCAGATCGGCTTGCGCCGGGTCGGCGCCGATGACTACCCGGCCAGGTGCCAGGGACACCTCGGCCCCCGCATTCAGGCCACTGTAGACCCGCAGTTTCCAAGTCATTTCAAGAGCGCTCGTCACGGGCAGGACCTGACTTCAAGCCATTGCCGACATTTGCGAGCCCCGAGTCAATCAGCTTCGGCTCGATCAGAAACAGCCGAACCGAGCGGCGCGTGCTGCTGGACTGATAACGAAACAAGGCGCCCAGGAACGGAATGTCCCCCAACAGCGGGACCTTGCGCAGGCTTTCGCTCGACTCGTCGCGGTGGATGCCGCCAATCATCAGGCTCTGCCCCAGGTCGACCCGGGCCAGCGTGTCGATGACCGTGCGACTGATGGTGGGTATACCATCGGGCCCTGTACTGTTGGGTTTCTGGCTGCCGTCCTCGATATGCAGGCTCAGGCTGATTTCCGGCCGGTCCGCACTGCGGATCAGACGTGGGGTCATCTTCAACAGGGTGCCGTAGGTGATCGCCTTGAGCTCGGCGACGCGTTCACCCAGCACCCGCACATAATAGGTTTCGCTGTGGTCTATCACCGCCAGGGTGTTTTCCTGGGTCAGCAAGGTCGGCCGCGACACCACCTGGGCGCGGCCCTCGCCCTGCATCAACGTGACCTTGGCCAGCAGCCGGTCCACGCCCCGGCTGTCGACCAGGCTGCCGGCAAGCGTGCCCTGCGCCTGGCCCGCGCTGGTGCGAATGTCGATCAACTGGTGCTTGCCGGTACCTATGCCAACCTGCCACTCCACCCCCAGCTCCGCCAAGTGCTCGGCGTTGATGTCGAGGATCGTCAGCCCCACCTCGATGCGCGCCGCCGGACGGTCCAGCGCCGCCACCAAACGCCGGTACATGGGCATGCGCTCTGGGTGGTCACGCACGATGATGGCATTGAGCGACGCTTCGGCCTGGACAACGGCTTGACTGGAGCGAACGGGCGCCCCCTGTGCCACAGCCTGACCTTCGACCGCGCGTATATCGGCGTTCGTCAGTACCCGAGAGAGGAGCGTGGCCACCCCGGGTACCGCCACCTTCTGGTCGCGATAATCGATTTCACGGTCTTCGGCTACCGCATGCCTGAGCGCGATCACCTCGACGCTCAGGCTGCCACCGCGTTCGTCCTGCAACACCGCCTGCTGCTCCAGGGCCTTGGCGGTCTGCTCGACGCGATCAAGGTAACGCGGCGGGCCCGAGACATACACCAGCTGCCCACCCGCCGCGGCGCGCCAGGCGAAGCGCGAAGTCCAGCTGCCAGCCTCCTGCAGGGCGGCGCGCAATTGTGGCTCGCGCACTTTGTCCAGGTGAACAAGGCGGGTCTGTAGCTCGCTGGACTTGCCGACATGCAGCACTGCGCCGTCGTAGTACCAGGCCAGGTTGAACAGTACGGCGACCTGCTCCAGAAACGCCTCCGGGTCCGGCTGCTCGAACGTGGCGCTCACCTGGTCCCTGACCTTGTCGCTGACAACCACCGCCCCCTGGTAGTTGGCGGCGAAGTTGCCCAGCAGGTCACGCAGGCTCTCGCCCTGGGCAACGTAGTGGAACGGCTCCTGGGGCCAATCCAGTGACTCGCCCTGGGCCGCAAGGCTGGCCAACAGCGCGGTCAAACCGGCGGCAAGCGACCTCAAGGCAGCCATATGCGAGCTCCCCGATGGGTCGCAGGCACGGGAGCGGCATGTTGCTCGCACAGGAGAGCGAGCAGGTCGACCTGAACACCCAGCACGTGATCCACGATGTCGAGATCGCCCTGGGCCAGGTCTACCTGCGCTTCAAGCAGCGGCTCTCCCGCGGGTGTCAGCGCCAGTCGCTGCGGACAGTGCTGCGCCCACACTGTCAGCATGCTCATCAAGCGGCGCAAGGCTTGCGGGTCGAGGCTGGCGCCTTGGCCCGCCAGTGACGACAGCGAGCTGCGAACAACCAGTTGCGTGCCTTGCGGCTCGAGCGAAAGGGCACGCCCCTCGATGCACAACTGGTAGCCACCGCGCTCATTGGCCAACCAGGGAGGCATGCCCAACCGTCGAGCCATTTGCTGCAAAAGTGTGTTCATACGGGCATCGTCCGTGCAACGGAGGGAACAGAAGAGTTTGTCAGCCACGGCGAGCATCGCTGGGGGTGCGGCCGAACCGTCGGCGGTAGCTCTGGCTGAAATACGACTGGCTGGAAAAGCCGCTTTCCATGGCGATGTCGACAATGCTCATGCGCGTGTTAAGCAGCAGATGGTGCGCATGGACGATCCTGCGCTCGGTGATCCAGGCCCGGGGCGAGCAGTTGTAGAAGGTGTTGAACAAACTCTTGAACGCCGTCAGGCCCAAGCCGAAGGCCTGGGCGTACTGGTCCAGGCGCCAATCGCGCAGATAGTGCTGTTCCATGAATGCGTGCAGGCGATCGACATGGCGATTGCCCTGTTGCCGCAGTGCCGCCAGCAAGGTCCGCCCCTGCGCTCCGAAAATGAGCAGCAGCAACAGCTCCTCCAGGCGCAGCATCGCCAGCATCGACGAGGTACCTTCGCCCCCGAGCGCCGCCAGGCGGGTCACGCATTCCTGCGCCATCGTGCAGGGTCGCAGCCGGAGGGTACCCACACCTGGCTCGTCACGGCGTTCGAGGTGGGCAAGGTCATTGCCATGACGTTTCACGAACGCCTGCACGAAATTCACATCCAGCGGCAGCCAGAGCACTTCGCATGCCTGCCATTGGCTCGCCACCAGATAGGTGCCGCGCTTGACGAACAGCAGCTCGCCTGCCTGTAGGTGAATGATGTCGTCCTTTTCGCGAAGCGTCAGCTCCCCCACCATCACCGCGTAGAAGCCTTCCTGCCCCTGAGACGCGAACCCCGCCCCGACAACATCCAACTGCCGACCTTGCACACACCAGCCCTCAACTGGAGAAATCCCTTCCACGCGAGGCCATACTTCCCGTAGGACCCTTTACGCACCATCGAGCAGCAGATCGTGCAAGATTCGAATGACCTTGCAGCCCTTGCCCCCCGCGATGCAGCCAGGACCACAGACTACGGCGCCTTCCCACGAATAAACGCAGGGATTGTCCTTGCCGAGAGGGAGGCTATTCGCCATCACTTGTAGGAAATTTATCGAGTCTGTAAGGCAATGCGAAGCAAGCCTTCGCCGAACCGCAGGAAGCCCAGCAGTTAAAAAATGGCGACTACACCCAGTATCTTGCAGGGTATGCACTGACTACCGTGGCAAGCCCTTTGATCGAGAGCTCGCCATGTCAGGCACGAACTATGACTATGCATTGACCCAGCTGTACGCTGCCCTGAAGCTGGAGCCCCCAACGACCTTCGAGCCGGTGATCAGCCTGCGGGCAGGGCCTTATGTGTGCAACGTCACCGAGCACCCGGCGGACCACTTGCTGATGTTCATCGAACTTCCCGCAATCGACAACATACGCTGGGGCGAACAAAACCTGTTCTGCCAGGACACCTGCAAGCCTGTGATCGGTGTCGACCCGCTCACCGACATGCAAATACTGTGGAATCGCCAGCCCCTGGCGCAGCTGGACCGCGCCATGGTGCATCACCAGCTGGAGCAACTGGTGCAGGCCGCCCACGATCTGGTGGGTGACGAAACAGCCTGAACGCCGCTCAGTGCTGCCCCCAGACCTGCGCCTCGCTCCAACCCAGCGCGGCAAAATCCTCGGATCGCAGTGAGGCCTCCTCTTCACAGAAGAATTCGTCCAACTGCGGTGGCCTGATCGCCGTATCGCTGAGCATTGCGTGCACCTGGCCGCGATGGTGGATCTGGTGCTCGAACAGGTGTGACAGCAAGCGCAAACGTTGCTCCTGTTGCACCCGGTCCGGTCGCACGATGCTCACATAGCGCCGCAACTGGTCGTCGCGCAATTGCCGGCAATAGGTGATCAGGCGCTGGTCGGCCTGGGCCTGCTGGGCCTGCAGGTCGGTGCAGGTGGCGAAGGGCTGCTCGGGTTGGAAAAAGCGCTCGCCGTCCGGATCCGGCATTTGGCCGCGTTGCTCGCACTCCAGTGCATCCAGATAGAACCAGTCCACCGTCAACAGGTGGTTGAGGGTGGCCTTGATCGACGGGAAGAAACTGCAGCGCGGGGCGACGAACTCGTCCTGGGTCAATTGCAGACAAGCCTTGTACAGGCGGTGGTTGGCCCAGCCATTGTTGTAGGCCTGGGTCAGCAGATGATGCGACAGCGGCTCCATGGTCGGCTCCTTCAGGCGAAGCGTTGCAGTTGCATCTCCCGTAGCCGGCTCAGGGTCCGTTGGTACGGGAACGCCAGATACCCTTGAGTGTAGAGCGCTTCCAGCGGGACCTCGGCCTCCAGGTACAACAACACCCGACGGTCGTAGCATTCGTCCACCAGGGCGATGAAGCGCCGAACGCTGTCATCCTTCGGCGCCAGTGTCGGCAACTGGCGGTCCCCGGCCTCGACGCGGGTGGCCCCATCCTCGGTACCGCGGGCAATTCGCCCGGCCTGCTGGACCCCGCCCAGGGCCGGAATGCCACTGACCAGGATCGCCGGAAAGCGGTCGCACAAGGCCATGAAGTCCATGGCTGCCAGGGGCTGCTCGCACAAAGCGCTGAAGTGGCACCAGAGGGCCTGCGTGCTGCGGCGCAGCACGCCGATCCGTCGGGAGCCAAGCTGCAGCGGCTTGTCGTTGCCTGGGTCGTCCGGGCTCAACTGGCCGAACACCGCCTCGAGCGCGCTCGACCGCCCCGGCTGGCCGACCCAGTAGCGCTGCTGTTGCAGGCCGGGGTGCAAGCGGTGATCCTGCTCCCCCGCCACCGCCAGCACGCGCATGTGCCGCTCGATGGCGGCGATGGCCGGCAGGAACCGCTCGCGGTTGAAGCCATCGCGGTACAACTGGCCGGGCGGCTGGTTGGAGGTGGCGACGATCACCACACCGTGATCGAACAACACCTGGAACAGACGGCCAAGGATAATCGCATCGCCGATATCGCTGACGAACAGTTCGTCGAAACACAACACCCGTATCTCCTCGGCCAACGCCCGGGCCAGGGCCGCGAGCGGGTCGGCGGTGCCATTGAGCTGGAACAGGCGCTGATGAACCCATGCCATGAAATGGTGGAAATGCTGACGCCGGGCCGGCAATTGCAGGCTGCGATGGAACAGGTCCATCAACCAGGTCTTGCCACGGCCGACCGGGCCCCAGAGGTACAGGCCTTGCGTCGGCTGGCCCTGACGCAGGGCGTCGAAGCAGTCCTGCAACGCAGCCACAGCCGCTGCCTGGGCGGGATCGGCGACGTAGCCACGCTCGGCCAGCGCCTTGTGATAAAGGGATTCAGGGGTCATGCCGCGCATGGTACGCCATCGCGGGGCAAGCCCGCTGCCACAACCTTGCTCCAGGCGAGGGACGATCAGCCCTCTGTCAGCCCCACCCTCAGCAAGGCGCCATCCTTGGCATCGGTCAGCACGTACAGATAGCCATCCGGCCCTACCCGAACATCGCGAATCCTCGCCTTCAGGTCACCCAACAGTCTTTCTTCATGCACGACCTTGTCGCCATCGAGCTTCAGCCGGATCAACTCCTGTGTCGCCAGCGCGCCGATGAACAGGCTGTGGTCCCAGGCCTTGAACGTAGGGCTGTCGTAGAACGCCATGCCGCTGATGCCCGGCGACTTTTCCCACACATGATGCGGGTCGGCCATGCCAGCGACATGCTTGCCCTTGGCTTCGGGAATCGGCAGCAACGAATAATTGATGCCGTGGGTAGCGATCGGCCAGCCATAGTTCTTGCCCGCCTTGGGGATGTTGATCTCGTCGCCGCCACGCGGGCCATGCTCGTGGGTCCAGAGCTTGCCGGTCCAGGGATTCAGCGCCGCGCCCTGCTGGTTGCGGTGGCCGAACGACCAGATCTCCGGGCGTACGTTGTCGCGCCCGACGAAAGGGTTGTCCTTGGGCACCTCGCCGTCGGGCAGGATGCGCACGACCTTGCCCTGTAGCTTGTCCAGGTCCTGCGACGTGGCGCGCTGGTTGTTCTCGCCCAGGGCGATGAACAGGTAGCCGTCACGGTCGAACACCAGCCGCGAGCCGAAATGGTTGCCTTCGGACAGCTTGGGCTGCTGGCGGAAGATCACCGTGAAGTTCTCCAGGCGCGACCGGTCCTGGGTCAGCTGGCCACGGCCGACGGCGGTACCAGCCTTGCCATCGTTGCCCTCCTCGGCATAGGACAGGTAAACGGTTCGATCCTTGGCGAACTCAGGCGAGAGCACCACATCGAGCAGGCCACCCTGGCCCTCGGCCCAGACCTTGGGCACGCCGGACAGCGGCGGCCCGACCTTGCCTTCGGCGTTGACGATGCGCAGGTTGCCGGGGCGTTCGGTGACCAGCATGTCCTTGCCGCCGGGCAGGAAGGCCAGCGCCCAGGGATTGCGCAAGCCGTCAGCGACAGTACTGACGGTCAGTCGGCCCTCCTCGCTGGGGTACTGCTGTTCTGCGGCGGCCTGCGCCAGCAGGGGGAACAGGCTGGCGGCGGCCAGGGTGGTCAACCAGATGCGTGGCGTCATGCTCGCTTCCTTCGCAAGGGCTCACGGCACGCGCGGTGAATCGCGTGGTGGGCGGG
>NZ_JBYSYW010000034.1:35941-65748 GCF_058783825.1 Pseudomonas sp. FW305-96 | reverse complement strand
CCCCAAACCCCGCCCCACTTCGTTTACAATGCGCGCCGTTTACGACTTGCCAAGAGACCCTGCCCATGTCCGCCTGCCAGACGCCCCTGATCGTCGCCCTGGATTTCCCCACCCGTGACGCCGCCCTGAAGCTGGCCGACCAGCTCGATCCCGCCCTGTGCCGGGTCAAGGTGGGCAAGGAACTGTTCACCAGCAGCGCTGCGGGCATCGTCGAGACCCTTTGCAGCAAGGGCTTCGAAGTGTTCCTCGACCTTAAGTTCCACGATATCCCCAACACCACCGCCATGGCGGTCAAGGCTGCGGCCGAGATGGGCGTGTGGATGGTCAATGTGCACTGCTCCGGTGGCCTGCGCATGATGTCGGCGTGCCGCGAAGAGCTGGCCAAGCGCAGCGGTCCGCAGCCGCTGCTGATCGGCGTGACCGTGCTGACCAGCATGGAGCGTGAGGATCTGGCCGGTATCGGCCTGGATGTCGACCCGCAGGAGCAGGTGCTGCGCCTGGCGGCGCTGGCGCAGAAGGCCGGCATGGACGGTCTGGTGTGCTCGGCGCTGGAAGCGCCGGCACTGAAGGCGGCGCACCCGTCGCTGCAGCTGGTGACCCCGGGTATTCGCCCGGCGGGTAGTGCCCAGGATGACCAGCGCCGGATCCTGACCCCGCGCCAGGCACTGGACGCCGGTTCCGATTACCTGGTGATCGGGCGCCCGATCAGCCAGGCGGCGGATCCGGCCAAGGCGCTGGCTGCTGTGGTGGCTGAAATTCGCGGTTGATCCGAAAGACCGCGGGCGCGGGCTGCGCCTGAGCGCAGCCCGCAATGATCAGACCTTCAGCACCAACTTGCCGAAATTCTCCCCGCTGAACAGCTTGAGCAGCGTCTCGGGGAAGGTTTCCAACCCCTCAACCACATCCTCCTTGCTCTTGACCTTGCCGCTGGCCAGCCAGCCGGCCATTTCCTGCGCGGCCTTGCCGTATTCCTTGACGTAGTCCATCACCACGAAGCCTTCCATGCGCGCGCGGTTGACCAGCAGCGCCAGGTAGTTGGCCGGGCCCTTGACCGCTTCCTTGTTGTTGTACTGGCTGATGGCGCCGCAGATCACCACCCGGGCCTTGAAGTTCAGGCGCGACAGAACGGTATCGAGGATATCGCCGCCGACATTGTCGAAGTACACATCCACGCCTTTGGGGCATTCGCGCTTGAGCCCGGCGAGCACGTCTTCGGCCTTGTAGTCGATGACCCCGTCGAAGCCCAGTTCATCCAGCAGGTATTGGCATTTCTGTGCGCCGCCGGCGATGCCGACCACGCGGCAACCCTTGAGCTTGGCGATCTGTCCGGCAATGCTGCCGACCGCGCCGGCGGCGCCGGAAATCACCACGGTGTCGCCGGCCTTGGGCTGGCCGACATCGAGCAGGGCGAAGTAGGCGGTCATGCCGGTCATGCCCAGGGCGGACAGGTAGCGCGGCAGGGGGGCCAGACGCGGGTCGATCTTGTGCAGGCCCTGAGGTTCACCGGTGAAGTAGTCCTGCACGCCGAGGGCGCCGCTGACATGGTCGCCGGGCTTGTAGTCCGGGTGCTTGGAACTGACCACTTCGCCCACGCCGAGTGCGCGCATCACCTGGCCAAGGCCCACCGGGGGGATGTACGACTTGCCTTCGTTCATCCAGCCGCGCATGGCAGGGTCCAGGGACAGGTAAAGGTTCTTCACCAGCACCTGGCCTTCGCCCGGCTCGGCGGCAGGGGCCTGCTCATAGGTGAAGTCGTCACGGCGCACGGCGCCGACCGGGCGCTTGGTCAGCAGGAAACGGCGGTTGGTGTGGGGCATGGCGAGTTCTCCTGAACGAACGAGTGTGAGGGGGGATGATCGGCGGGTTGAATGGGCCGCGTCACGCAAGATCACTGCGAACGATAGTAGTCCAACCGTACCCTTGATGATGCTGCCCAGCCCAGCGGTGCCCTGACTAGACTCAGCCACGACTTCCCATCCTTTTGCAGGAGCCAGTGATGAGCATGACTTTCTCCGGCCAGGTTGCCCTGGTCACCGGTGGCGCGGCGGGCATCGGCCGGGCGACGGCCCAGGCATTCGCCGCCGAGGGGCTCAAGGTGGTGGTGGCCGACCGTGATGCGAACGGAGGCGAAGGCACCGTGGCGCTGATTCGCCAGAGTGGTGGCGAAGCGTTGTTCGTTGCCTGCGACGTTACCCGTGACGAAGATGTGCGGCAATTGCACGAGCGGGTAGTCGAGGCATACGGGCGTCTGGACTATGCCTTCAACAATGCCGGCATCGAAATCGAGAAGGGGCGACTGGCCGAGGGCAGCGAGGCGGAGTTCGACGCGATCATGGGTGTCAACGTCAAGGGTGTGTGGCTGTGCATGAAGTACCAACTGCCCCTGCTGCTGGCACAGGGCGGCGGCGCTATCGTCAACACCGCCTCGGTGGCCGGCCTGTCGGCGGCGCCGAAGATGAGCATCTATGCGGCGTCCAAGCATGCGGTGATCGGCCTGACCAAGTCGGCGGCCATCGAGTACGCGAAGAAAGGTATCAGGGTAAATGCGGTGTGCCCGGCGGTGATCGACACCGACATGTTCCGTCGCGCCTACGAGGCCGATCCGCGCAAGGCCGAGTTTGCCGCGGCGATGCACCCGGTCGGGCGCATCGGCAAGGTAGGGGAGATCGCCAGCGCGGTACTGTACCTGTGCAGCGATGGCGCGGCGTTCACGACGGGGCACAGCCTGACGGTCGACGGTGGCGCGCTGGCGATCTGACCGAGGCCAGCCACAGGGCCAGTGCCACCGCCGCGCAGCCCAGTAGCAACACACCACCAAACACGATCAAGGCCAGCTGCGACCCCAGCCGGTCACTGAGCAGCCCGGTGAAGATCACCGGCAGGCTGAACCCCAGGTAGGCCAGCAGGAAGAACCCGGCACAAGCCCGGGTTTTTTCCTGGCCGGCCAACTGATTCACCGCCGCCAACCCGCCCAGGTAGATAAAGCCATAGCAGGCGCTGCTGGCGGCCACCGCGCCCATCAAAACGCCCGGCAGGTTGCCACTGTCGGCGCCCCAGGCCAGCAGCGCGTAGCTGCACGGCAGGATCAGCAGCCCGAGCAAGGTCGCCCGGGCACTGGCCATGCGTCGGGCCAGGGGCTGGAACAGCAGGCCGCAACTGATCACGCAGAAGGTCGAGAACCCCGACCAGGTGCTCAGGCCGTGCTGGCGCAGGATCCCCGGCAGCAGGGCGATGACCAGACCGACACAGGCCCAGGCCAGCAGGATCGCCAGGCCATAGGCCAAGCTGCCGCTGGGATAGTACGGCAGGCGCAGCATGGCGCTGCGTTGCGTCGGGCGTGGGTCTGGCAGGCGCCAGACCAGCACCAGGGCCGCAGCGGCCAGTATCAGCTGCAAATGGAAACTGCCTGGAGTGAGTGTCGGCCCGCGCAGCAAAAACAGGCTGGTCAGCGCCGCGCCAAGGCCAAAGCCCAGGGAGGTGCTGGCGGTAACCCAGGTCGCGGCGCGGTCACTTTCGCCGGGCCGCATCAGCTCGCTCATGTACGCGGTGGCCGTGGCCGAGGCCAAGCCGGTGCCCAGGCCCAGGAACAAGCGCGCCACGCCCAGGGAGGCCAGGCTGGGGGACAGCAGCATGATCAAGGTGGCGATCATCGACAGGGCGAGTGCGACCAGGATCAACGGTCGTCGCCCGACCCGATCGGCCAGGCCGCCGAGGGCCAGCAGCACTGGCAATACGCCGAGCACGTACCCGGAGAAAGCCACGGCGGTCGCTGCGGCGCCTTGCCCGGAGAGATCGGCGTAGGTGATGTACAGCGGGGCCTGGAGATTGACGGCAAGGGTGATCAGGCACAGTGCGAAGGCCAGCAGGGCCGGGGCGTGGCGAGTGGGCATGGGGATATCCGCAAGATCGATAGCGCCCAGCATCCAATCTAGGGCGGCTGTTCGCCAAGGCACACTCTGCCGCTTTTTGTGCTTAACTGTTTGTCTGAAATCTCCGAACACTTGCCATGCACTTCAATCTTGACCGCAAACTCCCCACCCCGTTGGTCCAGCAACTGACCGACCACCTGCAGGCCTGGATCGAACAGCAGCGCCTGCGTCCCGGAGCTCGCCTGCCGTCGATCCGCGCGCTGGCCAAGGCCCAGGCGGTCAGCGCGTCGTGCGTGATCGAAGCCTACGACCGCCTGGCGGCAAATGGCTGGCTGGAGGCGCGGCATGGCGCAGGCTTTTTCGTCGCCGAGCGCAAGCCAGGCCTGCGGCCCGACCCCGGCGAGCCGTGGGGCGAGGCGATCGACGGCAGCTGGCGGCAGTTTCGCGAAGGGCATGAGCAACTGCTCAAGCTCGGCTGCGGCTGGCTGCCTGTGGCCTGGCGAGCCGAGGCTGAACTGGCCCAGGCCATCCGCCAGGTCAGCCGTGGCGCGCCCGAGGCACTGTTCGACTACTGCCCGCCCCAAGGGCTGACGAGCCTGCGCCTGCAACTGCACAAAGGGCTGGCGCGGCTGGATATCGCCGCGGAACCTGAGCGGATCGTCACCACCCAGGGTGCCAGCCATGCCCTCGACCTGCTGGTGCGGACCTTGCTGGCGCCGGGCGACACGGTGCTGGTGGAACGGCCCGGTTACTACAACCTTTACAACCTGCTGCGCCTGCACGGCGTGCGCATGCTCGAGGTGCCGCGCACTGCCAGTGGTCCAGATCTGGCCGTGCTCGAGCAATTGCTCGCCGAACACCGACCGCGCTGTCTGTTCATCAACAGCCTGTACCAGAACCCGACTGGCACCAGCCTGACGCCCAAGGTCGCCTATCGCCTGCTGGAGCTGGCGCGCGGGCATGACTTGCGGATTGTCGAGGATGATCTCTATGCCGACTTCCAGGACGGACCGGCGACGCGGCTGGCTACCCTCGACAGTGAGCAACGGGTGATCTACCTGGGCAGCTTCTCCAAGACCCTCAGCAGTTCGCTGCGGGTCGGCTATGTGGTGGCCGATCCGCCCTTGGTGGCGCGTCTGGCCGAGCTGAAGATGGTCGCGGGCATCGGCACCTCGCGCTTCGCCGAGCAGGTGGTCGGGCAGATGCTCGCCAACGGCAGCTACCGCAAGAGCGTGCAGCGTCTGCGGTTGCGCCTGGGCCAGCACCGGGCCAGGACGTTGCGGCAGCTGGAGGCTTGCGGCTGGGAGGTGTTCTGCGAACCGGTCGGCGGCATGTTCGTCTGGGCCCGGGTGCCCGGGCGCGACTTTGCCGAGCTGGAGCGGCTGGCGCTGGAGCATGCCGTGTTGCTCACCCCGGGCAGCGCCTTCGATCCGCACGGCCGGGCCAGTGACTGGCTGCGCATCAATGTCGCCTATGGGCAGGATTCCCGGGCCGAGGCGTTCTTTCGGCATGCGGGGCGACCTCCGGCGGTCTGAAAGCGACAGGCTCATAGCTAAATGACACTATTGGCGCGTCTGGCTCTTGTGACGGAGTCGGCGCCATTGTCACTCTTGCTGTCGGTAAGTCCGACAAGGCGAGGGGATTGGTGATGGCGGCGACCAAGCACGGTGTACTGGCCAATCTGGGCATGGCGCGCAAGCTCGGCCTGGGCTTCGCCCTGGTGTTGCTGCTCACCCTGGTGGTGGCTGCGATCGGTGTGTACGCCCTGGCCAATGTCGGCCAACGCTTCGATGGGCTGCGGCAGATGGCCCAGTTCAATACCGACCTGTTGAAGCTGCGCCAGCACGAACAGGCCTTCGCCCTGCGCTCGGACATCAAGGAGGCCGATGCCCTGCGCTCGGGGTTGCAGGGGTTGGTGGAGCGGGCCCAGGCCGTGCCGGTCCTGGCCTCGACCGAGGCCGATCTGAATGCCTATGGGCAAGCTTTCGACCAGTTCGTCCAGGCGGTGCAGGCCAAGGAGCTGGCCCTGGACATGGCCAGCTGGTCGGTGTCGAGCGTGGCCAACAACCTCGATGTGCTGCAGGCCGGCCTGGCCGACGATGGCACCTATACCCTCAAGCAGTCCCAGGGGCAGCAGGGTGGTGAGTTCCTGGAACAGGCCGGGCAGGTGGCGCAGGTGTCGCGGCTGATGCTGCAGGCCATGGACGAGGCCCGGGTGCGCCTGGACCAGAGCCGCAAGGGCGGTGAAGCCAGCGCCGAGGGCCGCATCGCCCAGACCGTCGAAGCGGCGACCCTGATCGACCAGCTCAAGGTTTCGGTCGCCGACGCCGGCTACCAGAGCGTGCTGGGCGAAGTGGCCGGGCATATCGGCAGTTTCTCCGAAAAGCTCAACGAGTACACCGACCTGCTGGGCCAGGAGCGGGGTATCAAGGATCAGTTGCAGGCGCGTGCCGAGCAGGTCACCGCGCGTGTCGACCAGGTGTATGCCGATCAGGAGCAGGCCATGCAGGCCGAACTGGCACGCAACGCCGTCGCCATTACTGCGGCCACGGCGCTGGCGCTGCTGGTAGGCGTGCTGGCGGCCTGGCTGATCACCCGCGCCGTGGTCGCGCCGCTCAAGCGGGTGATCAGCCGGGCCCGGCGCATTGCCGCAGGCGAACTGGGTATCGAGGCCGAGCCGCCGCGTGCCGACGAGGTCGGCCAGCTGTTGCAGGCCATGCAGCAGATGGCCGAAGGCTTGTCCGGCATCGTCAGTGGCTTGCAGCAGGGTATCGACCAGTTGGCCGGCAGTGCCCAGGCCTTGTCGGCGGTTACCGAGCAGACCAACCGCGAAGTCGGTAGCCAGAAGGACGAGACCGAGCAGGTGGCCACCGCCATGCAGCAGATGACCGCGACCGTGCACGATGTGGCGCGCAACGCCGAGCAGGCCGCCCAGGCGGCCCAGGCTGCCGACGACAAGGTTGGGTCAGGGCAGCAGGTGGTGCGTCAGAGCATGCAGCGCATCGAGCAACTGGCGCAGGCCGCTGAAACCGCCAGCAGTGGCATCGACAGCCTCAGCGCCGAGATCCATACCATCGGTGACGTGCTTGAGGTGATCAAGAGCGTGGCCGAGCAGACCAATCTGCTGGCGCTCAATGCCGCGATCGAGGCGGCGCGTGCCGGGGAGCAGGGGCGGGGGTTCGCGGTGGTGGCTGACGAGGTACGTGCCCTGGCCCGGCGTACCCGGCAATCCACCGAGGAGATCGAGCGCCTGGTTGCCAGCTTGCGCGGCAATGCTCAGCAGTCGGTGATGCAGATCCGCGGCAGCACCGAGCTGGTGCGCCTGGCGGTGGCCGACACCCTGCAGACCGAGAGCGCCCTGGGCAGCATCGCGGCGGCGGTGTCGCTGATCCAGCAGATGAACCAGCAGATCGCCGCGGCGGCCGAGCAGCAGAGCTCGGTGGCCGAGGAGATCAGCCGCAGCGTCACGCAGATTCGCGGCAGCGCCGACCAGGCGGCACTGGCGATGGAGGACAATGCCCGTTCAAGCGTAGAGCTGGCGCAACTGGGCAATGACCTGAAAGGAATGGTGGGGCATTTCCGCTTGTGAATGCCTGTGCTTGTCTCAGCCTTTGCGCGGGCTGAGTATGAGCAAGGTCAGCACCCCCGCCACGATCCCCCAGAACGCCGAGCCGATCGAGAACAGGGTGAAGCCCGAGGCTGTGACCATGAAGGTGATCAGCGCCGCTTCGCGCTCGCGCACCTCGCCCATGGCCACGCTCAAGCCGTTCATGATCGAACCGAACAGCGCCAACGCCGCGATCGACAGCACCAGCTCCTTGGGCAGGGCGCCGAACAGCGCCGCCAGTGTGGCGCCGAAGGTGCCGGCGATACCGTAGAAGATCCCGCACCAGACCGCCGCCGTGTAGCGCTTGGCCGGGTCTTCATGGGCATGCGGCCCGGTGCAGATCGCCGCGCTGATCGCCGCCAGGTTGATCCCGTGGGAGCCGAACGGCGCCAGCAGCAGCGAGGCGAAGCCGGTGGCCGAGATCAGCGGCGAAGCCGGCACCGGGTAACCGTCGGCGCGCAGCACGGCGACGCCAGGCATGTTCTGCGAGGTCATGGCCACCACGAACAGCGGGATGCCGATGCTGATGGTCGCCGCCAGCGAGAAGCTTGGCGTGGTCCACACCGGGGTTGCGACTTCCAGCTGGAAGCCGCTGAAGTCCAGCAGCCCCAGGGCGCCGGACAGCGCGGTGCCGATCAGCAGCGCGGCCAGTACGCAATAACGCGGCGACAGGCGCTTGACCAGCAGGTAGCTGAAGAACATGCCCAGCACCAGCACCGTGCGGTGCTGGGCGGCAACGAAGATCTCGCTGCCGATCTTGAACAGGATGCCGGCCAGCAGGGCCGAGGCCAGGGAGGCGGGAATGCGCCGTACCAGGCGTTCGAAGCTGCCGGTCAGGCCGCAGATCAGCACCAGCACGGCGCAGGTGATGTAGGCGCCGATCGCTTCACCGTAGCTCACCCCGCCGAGGCTGGTGATCAGCAGCGCCGCGCCGGGTGTCGACCAGGCCACGGTGATCGGCGTGCGGTAGCGCAGCGACAGGCCGATGCTGCACACTGCCATGCCGATCGACAGGGCCCAGATCCATGAGGAAATCTGCGCGCTGGTAAGACCGGCCGCCTGGCCGGCCTGGAACATCAGCACCAGCGAGCTGGTGTAGCCGGTGAGCATGGCGATAAAGCCGGCGACGATCGCCGACGGCGAGCTGTCCGCCAGCGGCCGCAGGCGCGCTGAGGTGGCATCGGTCATAGGGAATTCCTTGTGCAGGTGTAAGCAGTTTTTTCAGGCTACCGTGCCATGGCGTGATCCTTGCCATACAGCAGGCATTGCATTTAGCCGTACAGTCGCCAACTATGAGGCATTACTACGCAACTGCGTGAAAGGGGAGGGGCGATGTACAAGGTGTATGGGGATTACCAGTCGGGCAACTGCTACAAGGTCAAGCTGATGCTGAGCCTGCTCGACCGCCCGTATGAGTGGCACCCGGTGGACATTCTCAAGGGTGAGACGCAAACCCCCGAGTTCCTGGCCATGAACCCTAACGGAAAGGTGCCAGTGCTCAAGCTTGAGGACGGCACCTGCCTGTGGGAATCCAACGCGATTCTCAACTACCTGGCCGATGGCAGCGAGTTCCTGCCCAGCGAGCCGCGGCTGCGCACCCAGGTGCTGCAATGGCAGTTCTTCGAACAGTACAGCCATGAGCCGTACATTGCCGTGGCGCGGTTCATCCAGTTCTACCTGGGGCTGCCGCAAGAGCGGCTGGAGGAGTACAGGGGGCTGCACAAGGGCGGCTACAAGGCGCTCAAGGTGATGAACAAGCAGCTGGAAATGACGCCTTACCTGGTCGGCGAGCAGTACTCGATCGCCGACGTGGCGTTGTACGCCTATACCCATGTGGCGCATCAGGGGGGCTTCGACCTAGCGGCTTATCCGGCGGTGCAGGCCTGGCTGACGCGGGTGGCCAGTCATCCTCGGCATGTGCCGATGGTGGATTGACCGGCCTTATCGCGGGGCAAGCCCGCTCCCACGCAGACCCGCCCCATGGGTTCTGGCTTGCGTGGGAGCGGGCTTGCCCCGCGATGGCGATCTCTCAGACCGCCGCGAAGCGTTTGTCCAGATAGGCAATGATGTCCTTGGACTCGTACATCCAGGTCACCTCGCCTTGTTCCTCGATCCGCAGGCACGGCACTTTCACCCGGCCACCGCCTTCAAGCAGCGCCTGGCGGTGCTGCGCATCGTTCTTCGCATCGCGCAGCGCCACCGGCACATTGAGGCGGTGCAGGGCGCGGCGGGTTTTCACGCAGAAGGGGCAGGCATGGAACTGGTACAGCGCCAGGCCCTTGGCCTGCTGTTCGACCTGGGCCTGGGCCGCGGCATCGCGCTGCTTCTTGGCCGGACGGCTGATCCAGTCGCCGAACACGATAAGCTGGCCGAGGCCGACCCGCAGGGCTTTGACGATCATGGGCAACTCCTGAAATGAAAAAGCCGACCCCAGAGGGTCGGCTCGGAAAACAGGCCGATCACTTGATCAGGCTGAGGAACTCGCTGCGTGTGGCGGCGTTCTCGCGGAACTCGCCGAGCATCACCGAGGTGAGCATGGTCGAGTTCTGCTTTTCGACACCGCGCATCATCATGCACATGTGCTTGGCCTCGATCACCACCGCCACGCCTGCGGCGCCGGTCACCTGCTGCACGGCCTCGGCGATCTGGCGGCTGAGGTTTTCCTGGATCTGCAGGCGGCGGGCGTACATGTCGACGATCCGCGCCACCTTCGACAGGCCCAGCACCTTGCCCTTGGGCAGGTAGGCCACGTGGGCCTTGCCGATGAACGGCAGCATGTGGTGTTCGCACATCGAATACAGCTCGATATCCCGGACCAGCACCATTTCGCTGTTGTCGGAGGTGAACAACGCGCCGTTGGTCACTTCTTCCAGGGTTTGCTCATAACCGCGGCAAAGGTACTTCATGGCCTTCGCTGCCCGCTTGGGCGTGTCGAGCAGGCCTTCGCGGGAGACATCCTCGCCGATCTGGCTGAGGATCGCGGTGTAGTTCTGTTCCAGGGACATGGATCTACCTGTGGAAAATTTCGCAAAGGCGAAGGGTACGGCGGCGACGGCGGCGCTGCAAGCGCGATGTCACTCGTCGCGCCCTTCGAGCATGGTTCGCTTGAGCATCACGTAGACCGCGCCGGTGCCGCCGTGGCGGGCCTGGCACGAGGTAAAACCGAGCACCTGCGGGTGCTGGCGTAGCCAGGTGTTGACGTGGCTCTTGATCATCGGGCGCTTGCCGTCCAGGCGCGCGGCCTTGCCGTGGGTGACCCGCACGCAGCGCACTTCCAGCTTGGTCGCTTCGGCGATGAAGGCCCACAGCGTCTCGCGGGCCTTCTCGACGCTCATGCCGTGCAGGTCAAGGCTGCCCTCGAACGCGATCTGGCCGAGCTTGAGCTTGCGCAGCTGGGTTTCCTGCACGCCGTCACGCCGCCACATCAGCTCATCCTCGGCGCCGACATCGATGACGAACTGGTCGGACAGGCCGTCGATCACCAGCGTCTGGTCGCTGCGGATGGTCGCCGCCTGGCGCAGGCCTGCCAGCTGCTTGCGGTCGGCCTTGGGTTTGCCGACTTCGGCGCGATCGTGCTTGATTGGCTTGACGCCCTGCACTTGGCTGCGGAAGAGGGAAAAGTCGTCGTCTTGCATGGTGCCTCCACGTGGGCGGCGTAGTTTACGCGACTGTCATCGCGGGGCAAGCCCGCTCCCCCTGGCGACGGTACGAGACGCGTCAGTCGTGCTTCTTCATCAGGTGCGGCGACAGGTTCAGTTCGTGCCCGCGGCGCAGGCGGATACGGCTGCGTCGCCACAGGCGCACGCCGAAGTACAGCAGGGACAGGCCGACAATGGTCAGGACCGCCGACAATGGCCGGTTGGCATTGAGTTCGGCCAGGGCGGCGTAGTTGCCCAGCAAGCCGGCGAAGCCGGCCATGGCCAGCAGGATGCCCAGAGTGGCCAGCAGCACCGAGAGTGCCGCGGCGATACGCGCGCCCCAGTTGCTCGGCTCGCGCTGGCGCAGGCGCTTGGCATCGAAACTGCCTTTGAGCTTCATTCGAATTCCTCAGGATCGGGTGGTGCTGATCCAGATTTCGACCTGCGGGTCACCTTGGGGTTCCGCCCGTCCGCCGGGCGGTCGTGGTTCAGACCAGGCTGGCGGTGGGGGCGACGCAGGCGAAGTTGTCGGCCATCACGGCCATCTCGCACTGGTGGATCTGCGCGGCGGGGATCACGGTGTCCTTCAGGGCCAGGTCACGGGTCGCCGAAGCATCTTCGACCAGGGTGCAGCGATAACCATAGTCCTTGGCACGGCGCACGGTGGTGCTGACGCTGGAATGGCTCATGAAACCGCAGACGATCAGGTCCAGCGGGCCGAAGGCCTGCAGGGTTTCGTGCAGTTTGGTGTTCTTGAAGGCGTTGGGCATGCGCTTCTCGATCACCACCTCGCCTTCGCGCGGCTCCAGCCCGGGAATGAACTCGCCGGCCGGGCCCTGCGGGTCGAAGCGACCGCCAACGGTGCCGAGGTGGCGGACATGGATGATCGGGCGGCCTGCCTTGCGGGCGGCGTCGAGCAACCTGGCAATGTTCGCCACGGCCTCGTCCATGCCCGACAGCGCCAGCGGACCGCTCAGGTACTCCTTCTGCGCATCGATGACGATCAGGCTGGCTTGGCTCAGCTTGGCCGGCGGGTAGTCGCGGCCAGTGAGGCGGAACATCGTGGTTGGAACGGACATCAAGGGCTCCTTGGGTAGGGCTTTTGTGTACCTATTCTCCCTTGCCTTGGCGCCAATGTGAATGGTTGACAGCGCAGGCGGCATGGTTACTGGCTTGTGGCTATCCATTCGGCCATCGGAGGGAACATTTGTGCGGTGTGGGCTGTTAGACTTTTGTCCTGTCTGAAAAGGAGTACCCCGTGATCACATCCCGCCTGCGCACCCTGCGCGACCATATCCGCTGGGCGGTCAGCCGCTTCCATGAGCATGAACTGTTCTTCGGCCACGGCGCCGACAATGCCTGGGACGAGGCCCGCCTGCTGGTGCTCGGCGCGGTGCACCTGCCCTGGGAGGTGGCCGACAGCTATCTGGACTGCGCACTCGAGGATGATGAGCGGGTACGCCTGCAGCACTTGCTCAAGCGCCGCATCGAAGAACGCGTGCCGACCGCCTACCTGCTCGGTGAGGCTTGGTTCTGCGGCATGTCGTTCATCGTCGACGAACGCGTGCTGGTACCGCGCTCGCCCATCGGCGAGCTGATCGAGAAGCGCTTCGAGCCTTGGCTGGCCGCTGAGCCTGCGCGCATCCTCGACCTGTGCACCGGCTCCGGCTGCATCGGCATCGTGGCCGCCGACGTGTTCCAGGACGCCGAAGTGGTGCTGGCCGACCTGTCCTTTGATGCGTTGGCGGTGGCCAACCAGAACATCGAGCGCCATGGCCTGGAGGAGCGTGTGTACACCGTGCAGGGCGATGGCTTCGCCGGGCTGCCGGGGCAGCGCTTCGACCTGATCCTGTCCAACCCGCCGTATGTCGATGCCGAGGACTTCGGCGACATGCCGGCCGAGTATCACCACGAGCCCGAACTGGGCCTGGCCTGCGGCAACGATGGCCTGGACCTGGTGCGGCGGATGCTGGCCGAGGCGGCCGACCACCTGACCGACAAGGGCCTGATGATTGTCGAGGTGGGCAACAGCCAGGTGCACGTCGAGTCGCTCTATCCCGAGGTGGACTTTGCCTGGCTGGAGTTCGAGCGCGGTGGGCACGGGGTGTTCATGCTGACGGCCGAGCAGTGCCGGCAGCATCAGGAGCTGTTCAAGGCGCGGGTCTGACCCTTCTTGAGTAGCCAGGGCTGCTGCGCAGCCCATCGCCGGGGGGCTCCCACAGGATGGCGCTTGGCCTGAAGGCGGCCGGTCGGGGTGGGAGCCGGCTTGCCGGCGATGGGCCGCCTGGCGGCCCCAGGCTGTCAGCGGGTGGCGATCCAGATCAGCAATCCGGCCTGGAACACCGCGAAGGCCACCAGGCAGGTGATGGTAAAGCGCAGCCCGCTGTCTTCGCGGCGGTACTTGGCCACGCGTTCGTCACGCTCGCGCAACTGCGCTTCCTTCTCCATCAGGTTCTGCTCGGCCTGTTGCAGCATGCCGGCGGCCTCGAGGTTGTCCACGCGCTGCACCTTCTCGGTGTTCCAGCCGCCCTTGAGCTGGCCCACCGGCGTTTCCACCAGGCGCCCCTTGAGCAGCTGCCCATCGGTGTATTCCACCTCCAGGCCAACACTGCGCAGCACATGGTCGCGGCGCAGACGGGTGTCTTCGTTCAGGGCGTCCTTGTTCGGCAGGCTCATGCCCTCGACCTGGTAGTGCGAGCAGCGGTGCTGCAGCCATTGCACCGCCTGCGCCAGCAGGTAGCGGCCAACACCACGGTTGAGGGGCTCGAGCTGCAGGCCGGCCGGGTCGCCGATGCGCACCGTGCGCGTTTCGTGGTCGACGCGGATGTCCAGCTGGTTCTGTTCCTTGCGCACTTTCTGCCCAGGCAGGCGGATTTCCATGCGCAGCAGGCTGTGGGCTTTGTCGTGGCGCTCGGCGTAGCCGAACTGGACGAAGCGCAGCGGGCGGGCGCCGCTGTTGCGGTCGGTCGGCATCGGCGCCAGGCGCAGCAACCGGAAATGCTCGGCGGCAAGGTCCGCCCAGGGCTGCGGGGCGCTTTCCGGCGCTTGTTCTTCGGTCGCCTCGGCGGCGGGGGCATCGGTCATCAGGGGTTTTCCTCAGGTGCACGGCGGCCGGGCGCGTGGGCCGCGGATCACTGCCTTCTCAGCCGCGTTATCGGCAGGCCCGGGCAATACCTGAGGGCAGGTCTCAGGCCTGCGGCAACCCTTGGATGAACAGGACGATGCGCTCGCCCAGCTCACGCGCCAGCGGCAGCTCGGGGTTGCGGTAGCTGTCACGCTGCTGGCTCATGTCCCGGGGGCTGATGCGCAGCACGTGGTTCATGCCGTCGATCAAGGCCAGTTGCGCGTCGGGTTTGGCTGCCTTGAGGCGCTCGGCATCGGCCACCTCTACCTGGATGTCGTTGCGCCCCTGGACGATCAGCGCCGGCACCTTGAGCCGGGCGAAGGCCGCCGCCGGGTCCTGGTGCAGCAAGGTGATTAGGTACGGCTGCACGCTGGGGCGGAACACCTGGCGCAGCGGCGCGGGAACGTCGAGGCTGGTCTGTCCGGCCTGCAACCGGTCGATCAGCGCCACGCCAGCGGGCAATTGCGCCGGCGGCAGGCGCTGGGCCAGCTGCTCGCGCAGCACGTCGGCCACCGGCCTACCGCTGCCGGCCAGGGTGATCACCGCGCTGGCGCCGGCCTGCTCCGCGGCGAGGCTGGCGATCAGTGCGCCTTCGCTGTGGCCAACCAGGATCAGTGGGCCGAAGCGTGGGTCCTGCTTGAGCGCGCGGCCCCAGGCCACCACGTCGGCGACATAGCGCTCGACGCTGAGGTCACGTTCATCGGGGGTGGCCGGCTGGCTGGCGGCCACGCCGCGCTTGTCGAAGCGCACGCTGGCAATGTGTTCGCCGGCCAGCAGCAAGGCCAGGCGCTTGAGGTTGTCGATGCGCCCGGCGGCTGGATTGTTGCCATCGCGGTCGGTAGGGCCGGAGCCGGCGATGATCAGCACCACCGGGGGCGGCGTGGCCTGCTGCGGCAGCAGCAGGCTGCCGTGCAGCACGCCCTGGCCGGTGTCCAGGTCGATGGGGCGTTGCAGCACGGTGGGGGCGGCCTGGGCGAGGCTGGTGCAAAACAGCAGGAGCAGGGCGGCGAGGCGCGACTTCATTGACGGGGTACTAGGTGGGAAGGTGATCATTCGACCTTGGCTGATCCTGAAGGTTCGCGAGCCACACTCACGCGGTTTTCCGTATACTGCCGCTTTCGTTCACTTCAGGCTGATTCGCGGAGCGTCCATGTCCGGCAATACCTACGGCAAGCTGTTCACTGTCACCACCGCAGGCGAAAGCCATGGCCCGGCGTTGGTCGCCATTGTCGACGGCTGCCCGCCAGGCCTGGACATCTCCCTTGCCGACCTGCAGCACGACCTCGACCGGCGCAAGCCCGGCACCAGCCGGCACACCACCCAGCGTCAGGAACCGGACGAAGTGGAGATCCTCTCCGGCGTGTTCGAAGGCCGTACCACCGGCTGCTCGATCGGCCTGCTGATCCGCAACACCGACCAGAAGTCCAAGGACTACTCGGCGATCAAGGACCTGTTCCGGCCGGCCCACGCCGACTACACCTACCACCACAAGTACGGCATCCGCGACTACCGTGGCGGTGGCCGCAGCTCGGCGCGCGAAACCGCCATGCGCGTGGCGGCCGGCGCCATCGCCAAGAAGTACCTGGCCACCCAGGGCATCCGCGTGCGCGGCTACATGAGCCAGCTCGGGCCGATCGAAATCCCGTTCAAGACCTGGGACTCGGTGGAGCAGAACGCCTTCTTCAGCCCCGATCCGGACAAGGTGCCGGAGCTTGAGGCCTACATGGACCAGCTGCGCCGCGACCAGGATTCGGTGGGGGCGAAGATCACCGTGGTCGCCGAAGGCGTGATGCCGGGCCTGGGCGAGCCGATCTTCGACCGTCTGGACGCCGAGCTTGCCCATGCCCTGATGAGCATCAACGCGGTCAAGGGCGTGGAGATCGGCGCCGGTTTCGCCAGTGTCGCCCAGCGCGGCACCGAGCACCGTGACGAGCTGACGCCCGAGGGCTTCCTCAGCAACAACGCCGGCGGCATTCTCGGCGGTATTTCCTCGGGCCAGCCGATCGTCGCCCACCTGGCGCTCAAGCCGACCTCGAGCATCACCACCCCGGGCCGTTCGATCGACGTCGACGGTAATCCGGTGGAGGTGATCACCAAGGGTCGTCACGATCCTTGCGTCGGCATCCGCGCCACGCCGATCGCCGAGGCGATGATGGCCATTGCCTTGATGGACCACCTGCTGCGCCACCGAGCGCAGAATGCCGACGTGAGGGTCGACACCCCGGTGCTGGGGCAGATCTGATCCGCCTGCGCGGGCCCTATCGCCGGCAAGCCGGCTCCCACAGGATTACCGCAGGCTTGAGCCCTGCGGCGGACCTGTGGGAGCCGGCTTGCCGGCGATAGGGCAGGAACAGGTCATCACCAAGGGCCGAACGATGTCCTCCATCCCCTACTGGCGCCTCTCCAGCTTCTACCTCTTCTACTTCGCCCTGCTCGGCTCCACCGCGCCGTTCCTGGCCCTGTACTTCGACCACCTGGGCTTCTCCCCGGCGCGCATCGGCGAACTGGTGGCCATCCCCATGCTCATGCGCTGCGTGGCCCCCAACCTGTGGGGCTGGCTCGGTGACCGCAGCGGCCAGCGCCTGCTGATCGTGCGCCTGGGCGCGCTGTCGACCCTGGCGACCTTCTCGCTGATCTTCTTCGGCAAGAGCTACGCCTGGCTGGCGCTGGTCATGGCGTTGCACGCCTTCTTCTGGCATGCGGTACTGCCCCAGTTCGAAGTGATCACCCTGGCCCACCTGCACGGCCAGACTTCACGTTACAGCCAGGTACGGCTATGGGGCTCGATCGGCTTCATCCTCGCGGTTGTGGGGCTAGGGCGCCTGTTCGAATGGCTGAGCCTGGACATCTACCCGCTGGCGCTGGTGGCGATCATGGCCGGTATCGTCGTTGCCAGCCTCTGGGTGCCCAATGCGCAACCCGTCGAGCAGGCCGAGCAGCGCGGGGCAGGGGGCTTTCTCAGGCAAGTGCGGGCGCCTGGGGTACTGGCCTTCTATGTGTGCGTGGCCCTCATGCAGCTCAGCCACGGTCCGTACTACACCTTCCTCACCTTGCACCTGGAGCACCTGGGCTACAGCCGCGGCGCCATCGGCTTGTTGTGGGCGCTTGGCGTGGTGGCTGAAGTGTTGGTGTTCATGGTCATGAGCCGGATCTTTGCCCGCTGTTCGGTGCGCAAGGTACTACTGGCCAGCTTCCTGCTGGCCGCGCTGCGCTGGCTGTTGCTGGGCAACCTGGCCGAAATCCCGGCGGTTCTGGTGTTCGCCCAGGTATTGCATGCGGCCACCTTCGGCTGTTTCCATGCAGCGGCCATCGCTTTTGTCCAGGCCAGCTTCGGCGCTCGCCAGCAGGGTCAGGGCCAGGCATTGTATGCGGCGCTGTCAGGAACCGGCGGTGCCTTGGGTGCCCTGTACTCGGGCTACAGCTGGAAACTGCTGGGCCCACACTTCACCTTTGGTATGGCTAGCGTCGCGGCGCTCGCGGCAGCCGTTATCATTGCCTTCCGACTCAAAGAAAGCAGGAACCACCCCTGATGAGCATCCTCAGCGTATTCGACCTGTCCAGCCCGGACCTGCCGCACAAGGTGCTGACCCACCACGACGACATCGCCGCGACACTGGCCGAGCAGGGCGTGCGCTTCGGCCGCTGGCAGTCCGGCGCGCGCCTGCGCCCGGGTATCAGCCAGGATGAAGTGGTCGCGGCGTGCCGTGGGCCGCTCGATCAACTGATGACCAAGCATGGCAGCGTGGTATTTGGCGTGCTCAGCCGCGATGGCGCCGACCTGAGCCAGGCCGACCTGCGTGATGAACATGTGCATGACAGCGATGAAGTGTTCGCGATGATCAGCGGGCGTGCACAGGTCAGCCTGCGTCTGGGCGGCGCGGTGTATGCCGTGCTGTGCGAGAAGGACGATGTGCTGCTGGTGCCGGCCGGCACGCGCCGCTGGCTGGACCTGGGGCCTAGCCCATTCTGCCTGGCCCTGCGTCTGTTCGGCAGTGAGCAGGGTGTGCAGCCACGCTTTACCGGGGATGCCATGGCGCGGCAATTTGCTGGTTTCGATGAACTCTGAATGAACTCGCGGGGCAGCTTCTGCTCACACCCTCCAAGGGTGAGCAGAAGCTGCCCCGCGAACAGGTTACGCGCTTAGCGGTAGGTCGGCAGGGCGAAGCGTTGCTGGCTCTGCAGCATGGAAATCACCGGCAGCTCGCTGGCTTGTTCGGCAAGGTCGCGGCGGATGGCGCTGATGGCCCACGACAGCTGTTCGGCACTGTGCAGTTGCGCATAGGACAGCACCCGGCGGGTCACCACGCCGTCGCTGGCGCGCAGGGTCAGCAGCACGCCGCCGTCGGGGCGCGGCTGGGTGGCAACCTGGTAGGCGGCGAAGAGCGAGGCGAATTTTTGCTGGATGAGGTCCATATCAACTCCTGACTGTTGTACTGGCAGACTTGAGTTGATGATTGCAGTGACCGTGCCAGCCTGGGATTAAAATAAAATCCTTATAAATCAATAAGTTATATTTGTTTTTGCAGGTACCTGTATTGCATTCTGCACGCCCGTGCATTTTGCACAGTGCATTTTGCACGGTCATAGCCTGGCTCTCTGCCGCCGATAGAATCTGAACCTTGGACCTGTCGCTGCTGCCTGATGGAAACTTGGCCCATTGCCAGATGCCAGGAGGTTCCCGATGTCCGATCACCAGCCCGCCACCATGACCACTGAAGAAACCGCGGCCTTCGCCGAGGAGGTCTTCGAGCGCGCCCGCCGCGGCGACGCGACAATGCTCGGTCGCCTGCTCGATAACGGCCTGCCCGCCAACCTGCGCAACCACAAGGGCGACACCTTGCTGATGCTGGCCAGCTACCACGGTCACCATGACGCCGTGCAGGTGCTGCTGGCCCATGGTGCCGATCCGCTGATCGCCAATGACAACGGCCAGTTGCCCATCGCCGGCGCCGCCTTCAAAGGCGACCTGGCGATGATCCGCCTGTTGCTGGAACACGGCGTGCCGGTGGATGCCACTGCCGCAGACGGCCGTAGCGCATTGATGCTGGCGGCGATGTTCAACCGCCTGGAGATCATCGACTATCTGTTGGCCCAGGGTGCCGACCCCGCGCACCGCGATGCCGCCGGCGCCACTGCGCTGATGGCAGCCCGCACCATGGGTGCGGTGGATAGCGCGGCACGTCTCGAAGCATTGGCCGGCTAACTGCCCGGGGGCTTTTGCGGCTATCCTTGGCGCTTTTCACGCCAACCCGCAGGCCCCCCCATGAAAGACCAGTTGCTCGAATTCATCAGCCTCATCGGCGCCGGTTGCATGCGCGATGAGGACATCGAGCGCATCGCCGCCGAGGCCGCCGAGGCCTACGCCGACCCCGCCGCCTTCCTCGCCGCCAATCCGGACATCAACTACGACGACAGCTTCCCGTTCCCGCTGGGTGAATGGGTGGTGGTCGGCAGTCTGCCCGATACCGTGCTGTTCCAGGCCGACAGCTACCAGGACCTGTTCCAGCAGATCAGCGACTCGTTCGACAAGAGCGTGCCCTTCACCCTCAAGCCCAAGCAGCTGGCGCGCACCGAGGCGCTCACCGCGCTCAACCGCATCCAGGTGCAGATGGGCGCGCTGAACAAGGAAGCCGGTGGCTACGTGCTGCTGAACTTCAGCCAATTGCTCGACGATGAGCTGCAGATGATCATGGTCGGACAGCACGACCTGGCCCGTGTGCTGGAGCTGGGCGAGGCCGTTGGTATCAAGGTGGAGCCGGCGCTGGAAGCGCTGAAGGTGGCAGTGCACATCTGAGCCGTAGCCGTCGCGGAGCCCGTAGGAAAGGGCGCCGCGACCGGCCCGTCAACCCAGCGCGGTATCGAGGAACATCATCACCGCGAAACCGCCCATCAACCCCAGCGTCGCCGCGGTCTGGTGCCCGTTGCGGTGGGTTTCCGGGATCACCTCGTGGGACACCACGAAGATCATCGCCCCCGCCGCCAGGCCCATGCTGATCGGGTAGGCCAGGGCGAAGCCGGTGGAAATGCCCAGGCCGATCACCGCGCCCAGCGGCTCCATCAATCCCGAGCCGATCGCCACCATCATCGCCTTGAAGTTCGACAGCCCCGTGGCGCGCAGGGCCAGGGCCACGGCCAGGCCTTCGGGGATATCCTGGATGGCGATGGCGCTGGTCAGCGGCAGGCCGATGGCCATGTCGCCATTGGCGAAACTCACGCCGATGGCCATGCCCTCGGGCAGGTTGTGCAGGGTGATCGCCAGCACGAATAGCCACACCCGGCTCACCCGCTCGGCCTGCGGGCCGCAGGGGCCGGTGCTTTCATGCTCGTGCGGAGTGAACCGGTCCAGGCCCAGCATCAGCAGCACCCCAAGGCCCATGCCCAGCACCACGGTGAAGGCCGCCGCCGGGCCGTTGCCGGTGATCTCGCGGGCGGCGTCCAGGCCGGGGAGGATCAGCGAAAACGAACTGGCGGCGAGCATCATGCCGGCGGCGAAGCCGAGCATGACGTCCTGGGTGCGCGCGCTGACATCACGCAGGATCACCGCCAGCACCGCGCCCAGAGCGGTGGCGCCGAAACCGGACAGGCCGCCGAGCAGTGCCAGGTGCAGGTGATCGGCATGGTCGCCGTTGACCGCGTTCCAGATGCTGGCCAGCAGCAATGCGCTGATGGCCAGCAGGCTCAGCACCAGGCCGGCGCTGAGCCAAGGGGTTTGCAGCGCCTGTTGCCGCCAGGCGCTGAGCAGGGAGTCAGGGGCGGCGCTTTGGGTGTGGGCGGGGGGCATGCGGACCTCTGGGCAGTGGATGACAGCAGTTTATTCACTGACCGGCATTCGCCGCCAAGGATTCCCTTCTATCGGGGCCATAGCCAGCTATGCTCTGCAGCACACACACCGTGCGGGAGCAGCACCATGGGGTCTACCTTCAACAGCCTGGTCGGCCTGATCATCCTGGCCCTGGACATCTGGGCCATTCTCAATGTGCTCAAGAGCGGCGCCGAGGTCGGGATCAAGGTGCTCTGGATCCTGCTGATCCTGCTGTTGCCGGTGCTGGGGTTGATCATCTGGGCGATCGCCGGGCCACGGGGCAATGTGCGGATCTGAGACCCCGTATCCCAACTGTGTAACTTTGTAAGGGCAGGCTGCTCTCGACAAAATTTTCACACTCGATTTTTGAAAATCCGCGCCGCACAATGCGGCCTTGGTCTCACCTTGCCCACAAGGGCCAGACCACCAGGCTATTGGCGCTTTCGCCTTCCCGCAAACCGCAATCCTAGGACCTCTCCATTCATGGCTAACACGGACGCCTTGAAGCAACAGGGCGTGCGAGGCTCGTTCTCGCCGACCCTGAAATCCCACCTGGCCTACACGTTGCTCAGTGGCCTGGTGATCATGCTGATGCTCAGCCTGGTGCGCCTGGCGCTGCTGGCCTACAACAGCGACATGATCGGCGACACGCCGTACTCCACCGTCGCCGAAGGCTTCTTCAACGGCTTGCGCTTCGACCTGCGCGTGGTGGTGTACATCAGCATTCCGTTGCTGCTGGCGCTGCTCAGCCCCTGGCTGATGGCCCGGCGTGGCCTGTTCCGCTTCTGGCTGACCATTGCCTCGAGCGTGGTGATGTTCCTCGGCCTGATGGAGATGGACTTCTACCGCGAGTTCCACCAGCGCCTGAACGGCCTGGTGTTCCAGTACATCAAGGAAGACCCCAAGACCGTCATGAGCATGCTCTGGTACGGTTTCCCGGTGGTCCGCTACCTGCTGGCCTGGCTGGTCGGCACCTGGCTGCTCAGCCTGCTGTTCAAGGGCATCGACCGCCTGACCCGCGGCAGCGGCAGCGCCCAGCTATCGGGCAGCCGCAAGCTGGCGCCCTGGTACGGTCGCCTGGCGGTGTTCATGGTGGTCCTGCTGGTGGCCGTGGTCGCCGCCCGCGGTACCCTGCGCCAGGGCCCGCCGATGCGCTGGGGTGATGCCTTCACCACCGACTCCAACTTCGTCAACCAGCTGGGCCTGAACGGCACCCTGACCCTGATCGATGCCGCCAAGAGCCGCTTTGGCGAGGACCGCGGCAATATCTGGAAGCCCGTACTTGACCAACCGCTGGCCACCCAGACCGTGCGCGAGCAGCTGCTGACCGCCAACGACACCCTGGTCGATGCCGACGAGGCCGCGATCCGCCGTGACTTCGTGCCGCCCGCGGCGAACACGCTGGGGGTCAAGAACGTCGTGGTGATCCTCATGGAAAGCTTCGCCGGCCACTCGGTCGGTGCCCTGGGCAGCCCGAACAACATCACCCCGTACTTCGACAAGCTGGCCAAGGAGGGTCTGCTGTTCGACCGCTTCTTCTCCAACGGCACCCATACCCACCAGGGCATGTTCGCCACCATGGCCTGCTTCCCCAACCTGCCGGGCTTCGAATACCTGATGCAGACCCCGGAAGGCGGCCACAAGCTGTCCGGCCTGCCGGCGCTGCTCAGTGCCCGCGACTATGACGACGTCTACGTCTACAACGGCGACTTCGCCTGGGACAACCAGTCCGGATTCTTCGGCAACCAGGGCATGACCACCTTCATCGGCCGCAACGACTTCGTCGACCCGGTGTTCTCCGACCCGACCTGGGGCGTGTCCGACCAGGACATGTTCGACCGCGGCAACGAAGAGCTAGCCAAGCATGACGGCAAGAAGCCGATCTACGCGCTGCTGCAGACCCTCTCCAACCACACCCCGTACGCCTTGCCCAAGGACCTGCCGGTGGAGAAGGTCACCGGGCAGGGCCGCCTGGACGAGCACCTGACCGCCATGCGCTACTCCGACTGGGCGCTGGGCCAGTTCTTCGAGAAGGCGCGCAAGGAGCCGTACTTCAAGGACACCCTGTTCGTCATCGTCGGCGACCACGGCTTCGGCAACCACCAGCAGGTCACCGAGCTGGACCTGGGCCGCTTCAACGTGCCGCTGCTGCTGATCGCTCCAGGCATCCAGGAGAAGTTCGGCGCGGTCAATCACACCGTAGGCACCCAGGTCGACATCGTGCCGACCATCATGGGCCGTCTCGGTGGCCAGGCCCGCCATCAGTGCTGGGGGCGCGATCTGCTCAACCTGCCTGAGGGCGACCAGGGCGTGGGCATGATCAAGCCGTCGGGCAGTGAGCAGATCGTCGGCCTGGTGCAGGGCGACCGCATTCTCATCGAGTCCAAGGACATGACCCCGCGGATGTACCGCTACCAGCTGGGCCGCGAGTTCAAGGCCGAGCTGATCGACAGCCCCGACCAGCCGGAAATGCTCAAGAAACTCGAGGCCTACATCCAGACGGCAACCAAGAGCCTGCTGGACAATACCGCCGGTGTCGTCCACGGCACGCCGAAGTAGCAGCGCCCAGTTGTCTCAGGAAGCCCGCCGTTGACCGGCGGGCTTTTTTCATGCGGTTTCATGCACCCGGCTGAACATTTGCCGCTGTGTCATGGTCAAGCTAGTACGCAGTTCAATTCACTGTTGTGCCAGCGAGGGCTGATCGATGAAAGCATGGGAAGTCAGCTTTGCCGACCAGAAGGGCGAGCTTAAGACGCTGCTGCTCAACGCCGAGCAATGCCCCAGCGAGGAAGACGCCGCACGCGCCATCCGTTCGAGTTTGTTCCCGCTCATGGATGAGCTTGACCTCAATGACTTCCAGGACCGCAGCTTTTCCCCCACGGCACGCTGGCTCAAGGAGCAGAGCGGCGTGACCATCACCACCATTCGCCAGCTACCCTGAGCCGCCTCGCTCTGGCGCAGTGCCTGCACAGGCACTACGCTGGAGACAGGCGCCGGCCAAATCTGCGGGTCCGCGTCGATTCCACTCGCGTCTTGCATCAGCTCGAATTGCCAGGCATGGCACGCTTGCCAGGCAGGTGCCTTGTGCCCTGAAAGTCTATCCATTGCTTTGCAGGAGGACGTTTCATGAGCAGCCAATACGACGACGTCAGCAGCAATGTCCTGCGCCAGATGAAAGCTGGCGGTTTCGATTTCACCCGCATCCATCCCATCGAGTTCTATGCCGTGTTTCCCGACGAGGCCGCCGCGCGCCGGGCGGCGGTGCAGTTCCGTGGCGAGTCACTCAGCGCCCAGGTGAGCGAGCGCGATGATGGTGCCTGGCACCTTGAGCTGAGCAAGGTGATGTACGCCACCCATGGCGGCATCGGCGCTTTCGAGCAGGCCTTCGAACGGCTCGTGTCACCCCATGGCGGCGAGGTCGAGGGGTGGGGCGTCAAGCAGGAACGGCCGATTGCCTAGGCAGCGCGGCCCCGTGCGCCCTACCGTTGTTTGCGCCCGGCCATATGTTTCAGGTATGCCAGCAATGCATCGAGTTCCTGGTCGCTCAGCACCTGGGTGGAGAACCTGGGCATCTTGGCCTGCGGCCAGTGCCGCAGGCTCTGCGGGTCGCGAATGTATTGGCGCAGGAATGCCGGCTGAAAGTATTCGGTAGGGTTGTGTGGCAGGTTCAGGTCAGGGCCCAGGTGCGCATCGCCAGCGCCATTGAGGCGGTGGCAGGCCAGGCAATTCTGCTGGAACAGGGCAAAACCCTGGCGCACCGGATCCGCATTGGGCAGCGCTGGGGCGGGCAACAGGGCGGGGAAGCGCGCCTCGACCGGTGCCAGGCTGCGAATCCTGGCGATCTGGAACGGCCATTGCTCCGGGCGGATGCCGCCCGCCTCGGGTTGGGTCCACACCAGATAGAACGGCCCGGCTCCCGGCTTGCCCTTGCCGAGTGGCGGCCAAGGCTGGGCGTTGTCCTCGATGGCCAGCCAGGCTTGTGCCGGGCCTGGCTGCAACAGCGGGCCGGCAGGCATCTCGGCGGCGAAGCCGTCGAGGGCTATCGCTTGCAGGTGGTCGGTCGGTTTCACGCCCTCGAGCAACACCGCCAGCGGTACGGCGCGGTAATGCATGGTGCGCTTGTAGGCCACGTCCTGTTCAATGGTGATGTCCCGCGCCTGGGGATGGGCGAGCAGTTGCGCGCTTTGCCATTGCCGGCTGCCGTCACCCAGCTCGAGGGTCAGTTGCGCGGCCAGCGCCGGCAGGGGAATCAGCAAGCAGAGCAGGGTAAGGCATAGGCGCATGGGTGACCTCCAACCATCAAGGTAGGCAGGTTACCCATGCACGGTCGGAAATGGCCACTGCCGCGATCAACCGAACAACCGAGTGAGGTTGGGCAGGATCAGCAGCAGGGTCGTGGCGAAGAGTATGAGCCCGGCTTGGCGTACTTTGGATTGTCTGAACATGGCGGACCGCCTTCTTGTTGTTATTCCTGAATAACCCTTGGCTTCCTTGTCTGGCTTCGGGTCGATCGCAGTGGCGTGATCGAACGCCTTCACTGCTTGCCGCGTGTTTGTGGATATACAACCAACACTAGGGCCCGCGTCATCCCTGTTTCAGAACCCTTTGCTCTAAAAAAAATCATGTCGATTCCTCATGGCTTTAAGGCCACTGGCCACCCCGCTGGCACGCTGACGCTAGACGAGTGCGCGGCAAGGGTTACCAAGGGTTACAGGGCCTACCGTTCGTCTGGACATCCTACTTGCTTGTGTAGCCCTTTCGCGTCAGTCTTTACAGCAAATCCCACCCACATGTCGTTCAGGACTACTGCTATGTCGTTACGCATCTGCATCCTTGAAACCGATGTCCTGCGGCCGGAGTTGATCGCGCAGTACCAGGGCTACGGAAGGATGTTCGAGCAGCTGTTTTCACGCCAGCCGATCGCCGCCGAGTTTGATGTGTACAACGTGATGAACGGCGACTATCCGCCGGCTGAGCGGACTTTCGATGCCTACCTGGTGACCGGCAGCAAGGCCGACTCGTTCGGCGATGATCCGTGGATCCAGACACTCAAGGCCTACCTGCTCAAGCTGTATGAGGGTGGCGAGAAGCTGTTGGGGGTGTGTTTCGGTCACCAATTGTTGGCGTTGACCCTCGGCGGCAAGGCCGAGCGCGCCGACAAGGGGTGGGGCGTGGGCATCCACCGCTACAGCCTGGCGGCCCATGCGCCTTGGATGGACCCGCAGGTGTCCGAGCTGACCCTGCTGATCAGCCACCAGGACCAGGTCACCGAGCTGCCCGAAGGGGCCACGGTGATCGCTTCGAGTGATTTCTGCCCCAACGCCGCCTACCACATCCGCGACCAGGTGCTGTGCTTCCAGGGGCACCCGGAGTTCGTCCACGATTATTCACGGGCCTTGCTCGACGCACGTCAGGCGTCGTTGGGCGACGAGGTCTATGCCAAGGCGGTGGCCAGCCTTGCCACCGAGCACCAGGGGGATCTGGTGGGCGAGTGGATGCTGCGCTTCGTCCAGCAGCCGGTGAAGGCCGGGGATAGCATTGCCTGATCAAGCGAGGCCGCTTTGCGGCCTTTTCGCCGGCAAGCCGGCTCCCACAGGGTTGAAAGCGCTCCCGGCGATCCTAAAGCCACCCCGAGCGCTTGAAACTGAAATACAGCCCCGAACACCCAAGGCCGATCACCCCCAGCACGGCAAAGTAGCCGTAGTGCCAGCCCAGCTCCGGCATGTTCTGGAAATTCATCCCGTAGATCCCGGCAATCGCCGTGGGAAACGCCAGGATCGCCGCCCAGGCGGCGAACTTGCGCTGGGTGATGCTTTGCCGTGACGACTCCAGCAGCATGCCGATCTCGATGGTCTGGCTGGCGATGTCGCGGATGCCGGCCAAATCTTCCATCTGCCGGGTCACGTGGATCTGCACGTCGCGAAAGTACGGGCGCATGTTCTTGTCGATGAACGGGAAGCTCAGGCGCTGCAGCTCTTCGCTGACCTCCACCATCGGCGCCACGTAGCGGCGCAGGCGCAGGATATCGCGGCGCAGGCTGTGCAGGCGCTGGATGTCCTCTTCCTTGAGCGAGTTGCTGAGCACGCTCTGCTCCAGCTCCTCGATCTCGCCGTGGATGGCCTCGCTCACCGGCTGGTAGTTTTCGGTGACGAAATCCAGCAGGGCGTAGAGCACGAAGTCCTCGCCGTGCTCGAGCAGCAAGGGGCGCGCCTCGCAGCGCTGGCGCACCAGGGCATAGGACTTGGAGTGGCCGTTGCGGCAGGTGATGATGTAGCCGTTGCCAGCGAAGATGTGGGTTTCGATGAACTCGAGCCGGCCTTCGTGCCGCACCGGCGAATAGGTAACGATGAACAGCGCATCGCCGAAGGTTTCCAGCTTTGGCCGGCTGTGTTTCTCCAGGGCGTCCTCGATGGCCAGCTCGTGCAGGCCGAACTGGCGCTGCAGGTTGGCCAGTTCCTCGGCGTTGGGCTCTTCCAGGCCGATCCATACGAAGTGCCCGGGCTTGCGCGCCCAGTCGGCGCCTTCGTCGAGGCTGATGTTGGTGACCTTCCTGCCGGCGCTGTAGACCGCCGCCGCGACGACTCGACCCATGGTTGTCCGCTTATTCGATTGAACACGCTACACAGCTTGGGCTGTGTAGCGGCGCGGGGCAAGTCTGCTATGGGACAGAGGGGCAGGGCGCGGTGAGCTCGCTTTCCATATGGTCGATGCAATGCTGCATCTGGCTGCGGCACTGTTCGATCAGCGCGGGCAGGTCCTGTTGGGTCAGGCCCGCGGTGGCGATGGGGGCCAGCGAGCGGATGACCACCGTGCGCTGGCGCCAGCTGTTCAGGCTCAGGCGCCTGGTGTAGCGGCTGACGCATACCGGCACGATCGGCACGCCGGCCTCGATCGCCATGTGGAAAGCGCCTTTCTTGAACGCCAGCAACTGTTCGCCGGGGTTGCGCGTGCCCTCGGGGAAGATCCAGATCGAAGTATCGTCGCGCAGGGTCCGGGTGGTGGTCTGCATGGCCTTGCGTGCCTGATAGGCGTTCTTGCGGTCGATCAGCACATTGCCGCCCAGCCAGAACAACTGGCCGAACAGCGGGATCCAGCCCAGGCTCTTCTTGCCGATGGCCACGGTACGCCGGGGCACCACCTGGCCGAGGATGAACAGGTCATAGTTGGACTGGTGGTTGGCGATGATCACGCAGCCGGGGGGCTGGTCCCACAGCGGGCCGACCTCGGCCTTGACCTTGATGCGCAGCAACCAGGCGGCCGGCACGCTGTACAGGCGGGCGAACAGGCGGCTGTTGTCGGGATTGAACGGGCGCAACAGGCCGATCATCAGGCCGACGACACCCACGAGCAGAAAGTGCAGCGCCAACAGGAGCATGCGAAGCATATAAAGCATGGTACGACTCACACCGGACAGTCGCGGCGCAGTGTACGGGTGTGCACTGGTGGGGGCAAACGTTGCTGTAGCGTGGGAGGTCAAGTGGGAGGGGGCTTGCCCGGCGATGGCGTCACCCTGGGTGATTGTATCGCCGGGCAAGCCCCCTCCCACAAAGTCCTGTGAGGAAAATCCCTGGATCGACTCAGCCCAGGTGGTTCTGGTCCACGAGGATCGCTTCGTCCAGCGCCTCCAGCAGGCCCTTGCGCACCTTCAGCTTGGTGTTCTTGTGCGCCAGCATGTTCAGCTTCTTCATTTCGCGGGCGGCGGCCAGGGCGGTTTCGTGCAGCTGTTCAGCTGGCACCACCTTGTCGAGGAAGCCGGCTTCCCGGGCACCCTGCGGGTCGAACACTTCGGCATTGTTCACCGAGCGCTGGAATGCCGCACGGCCGAGGCGGTCACGGGCCAGCTCGATACCGGCGTGGTGCATGGTCATGCCGATCTGCACTTCGTTCAGGCAGATCTTGTAGGGGCCTTCGACACCGATGCGGTAGTCGCCCGACAGCAGCAGGAAGGCGCCCTTGGCCACGGCATTGCCGGGGCAGGCGACGATCACCGGGAAGGGGTGCGACAGCAGGCGTCGGGCCAGGGTGGAGCCGGCGGTGACCAGGCCCACGGCCTCCTTGGGGCCGGCGGTCATCACCTTGAGGTCGTAGCCGCCGGAGAGAATGCCCGGCTGGCCGGTGATGATCACCACCGCGCGTTCCTCGGCGGCGCGATCGAGCGCGGCATTGAAGGCTTTGATCACATCCGGGGAGATGGCATTGACCTTGCCGTTGTTCAGGGTCAGGGTGGCGATGCCGTCTTCGGCGTGGTAGGTAATCAGCTCGCTCATGGCAGAGTCCTTTGGATGGCGTGGCGACGACGTTACCCAGCGGCGCCGGCCAGGTAAAGCACCAAGGCTGACTGGTCGGTCAGCGCCGCGCCGCCGTGCCTTGCGCCATCTGGGCAGCGCTGAGCGGGTGGGAAAAAGCGCTGGGCACAATGGCAGCATTGCCCTGATTGGCCAGAGTTTTCGGCCGATTGCCTTAAGCGCATGAAAATTCTGAAAAAAATGCTTGCCAAGTAAAAGCTCTTCTACTAAATTAGCGCGCCTCGACAGGCTGAATAGCTTGAAGAGAAAACGGTGAAGTGTCCGAGTGGTCGAAGGAGCACGCCTGGAAAGTGTGTATACGAGAAATCGTATCAAGGGTTCAAATCCCTTCTTCACCGCCACATTCTACGAGAAGCCCCCGAATCGAAAGGTTCGGGGGCTTTTTGTTTGTCGTTTTTTTTACCTGTGCGATCGCATCGCCGGCAAGCCGGCTCCCACAAGGTAATGCGATCTCCTGTGGG
>NZ_JBYSYW010000034.1:0-35918 GCF_058783825.1 Pseudomonas sp. FW305-96 | reverse complement strand
CCCCCCGGCGATGGGCTGCGAAGCAGCCCCTTTAGAAACTTACTGAGGCCGACAGCCGTGCCGTGCGCGGCGCGCCCTGGAACAGGTAGTTGTCGCCCAGGTAGTCGCCCACGTCGCGCCAGTAGCGCTTGTCGAAGACGTTGTCCACGGTCAGGCGCAGCACGGTGTCGTAGCCGCCGATGTTCGTGCGGTAGCGGCTGCCGATGTCGAACACGGTGTAGCCGCCGACTTCGACATTGCCTGCAGAGCTTGCGTACTTGCTGGCGCTGTAGCGGGCGCCGCCAAGCAGGGCCAGGCCGGGGACGGGGAGGGCGTAGTCGGCCTGCAGCGCGGCGCGCAGGCGCGGCACGTTGATCGCCTGGTGGCCTTCGTAGGCGACGGTGTCGCTGTTCTGCACCCGGGCGCGGATCGCCGCGGCGCTGGCCTGGATCTGCAGGTTGGAGGTGACCCAGCCGCTGGCGCCGAGTTCGAGGCCGGTGTTTTTCTGCTGGCCCGACTGCACGTAGGTCGGCGCCGGGTTTTCATTGGGGCGGGCGTACTGGTAGGCCTGGCGGATCTGGAACAGGGCCGCGCTGAAACTCATGCCCTGCCAGTCACGCTTGATGCCGACTTCGAGCTGGCGCGACAGGGTGGGGGCGAGGATTTCGAACGCGTTGCTGGCATACCAGGGGGCGGTGCCACCTGAGGACAAGCCTTTCGCATAGCTGGCGTACAAGGTGGTGTCCGGCTGCGGCTTGTAGATCAAAGCTGCGTTGGGCAGCAGTTGGTACTGTCGGGTGTGGCGCCCGGCAACGCCATTCTGGTCCCAGGTCTTTTCGTCCAGGCGCACTTCCCGTGCGCCGATCACGGTCTGCCAATTGTCGTTGAAGGTGATGCGGTCGCTGAAGAACAGGCCGTACTGGCGGCTGTCCAGGCGACGCTCACTGCTGCCAATGGGCTTGTCCGATGGCTCCACGGCTGGCGCACCGGTATGGATGTTGCCCGTACCTCGCCACTCGTTGTAGCCCGGTCGCTGATCGAGCGTGCGGCGTTGGGCGCTGGTGCCGACGGTCAGCTCATGGCTCACGCCCAAGGCATCGAAGCGCCCGTCGAGCGTGGCCTGGGCTTCGTCGATGCGACGGGTATCGTCAGGGCTGCGGAAATCGTAGATGTCGTAGTCGCCATTGCTGCCGAAGTAGGACCCTTCGCTCGAACCCCAGGCGAATGCGCTGTAGTCATCGATTACCACCTTGCTGCGCGAGGCGCTCAAGGTACCGTTCCAGTTGTCGTTGAACTGGTACTTGAAGCGCCCGCCCAGGTTCAGCGAGTCGTTCTGCACGGGTTTGGCCCACGACTGCCAGGCCAAGTGATCCTTGGGGTCGACGCCATGGGGCAGTTGGGTGCCGCCGAGCAGTTGATACCCCGGCACCGAATACTGCTCGCGATGCTGGTATTCGGCATCCAGCTCCAGCACGGCATTCGGGTTGAGCTGCCAGTCGAGGGCCAAGGAGGCGAAATCGCGCTTGCCGTCGGCATGATCGACATACGAGCGGATATCCTCGTGAGCAAGGTTCACCCGCAGGCCCAGCTGGCGCTCGGCACCGAACCAGCCGCCCAGGTCGGTGGCCAGGTAGCGTTCGCCCTGTTCGTTGCTCGACACGCTGAGGCTGCGTACATCCTCCGGGCGCTTGGTCACATAGTTGACCAATCCGCCGGGCTCCGACACGCCGCTCTGCAACCCGGACAGCCCCTTGAGCAGCTCCACCTGCTGCTTGTTCTCCAGCGCCACGTTCTGCTCGCCGGCGATGGTCTGGCCGTTGACCCGGTAGCTGCTGGCGGCGTTGAGCTCGAAGCCGCGCACGTTGAAGTTTTCGTAGTAGCCGATCGGCGCATAGCTTTCGCCCACCGAGGCATCGCTCTGCAGCACCTCGCTCAGCTTGCGCACCTGGCGGTCGTCCAGCAGCTGGCGGCTGAACACGCTGACCGCTGCCGGGGTGTCGAGCAGCGGTGTGCTGTGCAGGCCGCCGACCAGGGCTTCGCGTGCCTGGTAGCCGCTGTCCTGAACATCCGAGATGCGCACGGGGGCCAGGGCCACACTGTCGTCGGCAAGGCCATGGCCACTGTGCAGGGCAAGGCCCAGGCCGAGCAGGCCCAAGGGTAGGCGGGGGCGAAGCGGGGTCATGCAAGGCTCCTTGAAAAGCGGACGCGCCGTTATCGCTCGGCAGCTGTCGGGCAGGCAAAAGGGCGCCATGGTAGCAGGCTGCCGAGCCTTTCAGGGATGCAGGGTGCAGACGTGGGATTGGCGCACCGCCGTTCCCACCGATACCGCGCAATGCAGAGGCATGCGCGCTTCCTGTGGGAGCCGGCTTGCCGGCGATGACGCCAGTACAGTCAATACGAACGAAGCGGGGTGTGATTCAGGCCGCCGCCGGACGCTGGTGCCGGCGCCAGCTGTCGTCGATCTTCGACCAGGTCTTGCCGTCGGTGATGGCCAGCAGCTTGCGGCCATCCTTGAAGGTGGCGAGGAAGGTGACTTCTTCCTCCTTGCCGCCCAGCAACAGGCCGGCGAGCAGGCCGACCGGGCCGGCCACCAGGGCGCCGGCCACCCCCCAGCCCAGGGCGGTGCCCAGGCTGCGGGTCGACTCGAGGTTGGCCAGTTTCAGATCCTTGATCCGCGCCAGTGAAATGCGCTCGCCGGGCGAAGGGCTGCGCGGGGTCTTGAGTGTGAGCGCTCCATTGCGATACTCGCCTTCACCTTGCAAGAAATCGCCGGATTGCACCGTGAGTCTTGTCATTGTGTCGTCCTGTCAGGAAGGGGCTTTGACCAACGCCTACTGAGCGCTCCGCACGCTGGCAAGTCAACGCCGAGGCGACGGAGGGTCGTGCGTCAGGTTGTCGCGTAGTAAAGCGCCTAAACGAAGCGTTGATGGCAAACCACAGGCACAAGTCGCATTTTCGAAAGTAAACTTCGAATCGTCGTCTATAAAGCCCTGGGGGCATGATTGGAACTAATGCTTGCAGCTGCCGCCATTGATCCATCGCAGTTTGCGCAAATAAGTGCGATGCAGTTGAGTTTTCGAAAACGAAAAAATGGCGCCAAAAAACGCTGGACATTAAGTTTCAATGTGTGTCAGTTTTTTTGCGCCTCATAAAGGCGAGTGACAGGAAGTTCTCGCCAGGTGGGAAATCCTGTCTGACATCAACTGCTTTTTTGTAAACAAGGAAGTAACCTGCATGTCGAAAGTCAAAGAAAGCGCTATTGTTTCGGCCGTTTCCGCACTGCAGCCGAAGGGACCAAGTTCGTCCTTCGGCCTGATCGATAGCTTTGCCCACCAGTACGATCGCGGCGGCGCGAACATCAATGGCAAGAAGTCCTTCACGGTCGACCAGGCCGCCGACCACCTCCTGCGTGATGGCGCAGCCTGGAAGGACCTGAACAAGGACGGCACGATCAGCCTCACCTACACCTTCCTGACCAAGGCACCGTCTGACTTCTACAGCCGCGGACTGGGCTCGTTCAGCCAGTTCAGCGACCTGCAGAAACAACAGGCCAAGCTCTCCATGCAGTCCTGGTCGGACGTGGCCAAGGTCACCTTCACCGAGGCAGGATCGGGCGGCGACGGTCACATGACCTTCGGTAACTTCAGCGCCAGCAACGGCGGCGCGGCATTTGCCTACCTGCCGTTCGACGGCCCGGGTTCGCACAAGGGCGAGTCCTGGTACCTGATCAACAGCGGCTACCAGGTCAACATCACCCCGGGCACCGGCAACTACGGGCGCCAGACCCTGACCCACGAGATCGGCCACGTGCTCGGCCTGTCCCACCCTGGCGACTACAACGCCGGCGAGGGCAACCCGACCTACCGTGACGCCGACTACGCCCAGGACACCCGTGGCTACAGCGTCATGAGCTACTGGAGCGAAAGCAACAACGGGCAGAACTTCATCAAGGGCGGCGGGCAGTACTACGCCTCGGCTCCGTTGATGGATGACATCCTGGCGATCCAGAAGCTCTACGGCGCCAACTATGCCACCCGCGCCAGTGACACCACCTACGGCTTCAACTCCACCGCTGATCGCGACTTCTACTCGGCCACCTCGGCCTCGTCGAAGCTGGTGTTCTCGGTGTGGGACGGTGGCGGCAACGACACCTTCGACTTCTCTGGCTTCACCCAGAACCAGAAGATCAACCTCAACGAAGCGTCGTTCTCCGATGTCGGCGGCATGGTCGGCAACGTATCCATCGCCAAGGGCGTGACCATCGAAAACGCCTTCGGCGGCTCGGGCAACGACCTGTTGATCGGCAATGCGCTGGCCAACGTGCTCAAGGGTGGTGCCGGCAACGACATCATCTACGGCGGCGGCGGCGCCGACCAGCTGTGGGGCGGCAGTGGCGCGGACACCTTCGTGTTCGCCGCCGTCAGCGACTCGACCAAGGCGGCGCCGGACCGCATCATGGACTTCACCTCGGGCGTGGACAAGATCGACCTGTCGGCCATCTCCGCGTTCGCCGTGAACAAGCTGCCGCTGCAGTTCGTCAATGCCTTCACCGGCCATGCCGGCGAGGCGCTGCTGACCTACGACCAGGCCACCAACCTGGGCAGCCTGTCCATCGACTTCACCGGAAACGCCTCGGCTGATTTCCTGGTGACCACCGTTGGCCAGGCCGCTGTCACCGACATCGTGGTCTGATGTAACAGGGGGCGGCGCTCGCGCGTCGCCCTTTTGTCGGCGAGGCAGACGAATGAAAGCAACCTTGCGAACGATCGCGCTGGCCGCGATTGCCCTGATGTCGATGACCGAGGTAGGTATGGCGAGCAGCCTGTTACTCCCCAACGCCGCGCAAATGGCCGGTGATTGGACGCTTTACTCCGAACAGCCGCAGGCGCAAACCTGCAACCTGCACCTGGGCGCCAACGAAGGCGAAATCGAAGGCGACCTGGATTGCGCCAGGGAGCTGCTGGGCCTGCGCCCCGGCAGCTGGCTGGTAACCCCCGACACCCTGGCCCTGGTGGGCGGCGACGGCAGCAGCGTGGTGCACTTCAGTCGCGAGGGCGCCAGGCGTTACGCCTGGACCCGGCCGGACGGTACGCAACTGGTGCTCAAGCGCCTGGACAAATAACCCCGGCCTGAAACTTCAAAGTTTCAGGCAAGCAAGGGCGAAACATGAAACTACCGAGCAAAAAGCCCGGGGCGCCTTTGTGGGCGGCACTCGGCGAACATAAGTCGACCTTGATCAGCGTCGGCTGTTTCACGGCATTGATCAACTTGCTCATGCTGGTGCCGTCGATATATATGCTTCAAGTGTACGACCGTGTACTGAGTTCGCAGAGCACGACAACTTTGTGGGTGCTGACGCTGATGGTGGTCGGCTTCTTCGTTTATATCGGCGGGCTTGAAGCCGTACGCAGTTTCATTGTCATTCGGGTCGGCAACCAGTTGGAAAAGACGTTCAATATAAAGGTCTACCGCGCCGCCTTCGAACGCAATCTGCGCCAGCGTGACGGTGCCGCTGGCCAGGCCCTGGGCGACCTCACCCAACTGCGTCAGTTCATCACCGGCCCCGCGCTGTTCGCCTTCTTCGATGCGCCCTGGTTCCCCATCTACCTGGCGGTGATCTTCGCCTTCAACGTCTGGCTGGGCGTGATGGCGACGGTCGGCGCGCTGCTGTTGATTGCCCTGGCCATCCTCAACGAGCGCCTCACCCACGCCACCCTGGCCGAGGCCAGTGGCATCCAGCAGCAATCGACACTGCTGGCTGGTAGCCAGCTGCAAAGCGCCGAAAGCATCCAGGCCATGGGCATGCTCGGTGCCCTGCGCCAGCGTTGGTACGGCTTGCACGGGCGTTTTCTCGACCTGCAGAACAAGGCCAGCGATACCTCGGCGGTGATCACCGCCACCAGCAAGGGCCTGCGCCTGTGCCTGCAATCGCTGGTGCTGGGGCTGGGCGCGCTGCTGGTGATCGAGGGGCAGATGACCCCGGGCATGATGATCGCCGGCTCCATCCTCATGGGCCGTGTGCTGGCGCCGATCGACCAGTTGATCGCGGTGTGGAAGCAATGGAGCGGTGCGCAGCTGGCCTACCAACGCCTGGACGGCCTGCTGCGCGAACACCCCGAGCCGCCGACGCCGATGCCCTTGCCGGTGCCCACCGGGCAACTGGCGGTGGAGCAGGTCAGCGCTGGCCCGCCCGGGCGTAACCTGGCCACCCTGCAACAGGTGAACTTCGCCCTGGCGCCGGGTGAACTGCTCGGCGTGCTGGGGGCTTCGGGGTCGGGCAAGTCGACCCTGGCCAAGGTGCTGGTCGGCGTCTGGCCGACCCTCGGCGGCCATGTCCGCCTCGATGGCGCCGAGCTCAGCCAATGGGACCGCGACGCGTTGGGCCCGCACATCGGCTATCTGCCGCAGAACATCGAGTTGCTGCGCGGCAGCATCGCCGAGAACATCGCCCGCTTTGGCGAGCTGGACGGCGTCAAGGTGGTCGAGGCGGCTCGCCTGGCGGGCGTACATGACCTGATCCTGCGCCTGCCCCAGGGCTACGACACGCGGCTGGGCGAGGAGGGCGTGGACCTCTCCGGCGGCCAGAAGCAGCGCATTGCCCTGGCCCGCGCCCTGTACGGCGATGCCCGGCTGATCGTGCTCGACGAACCCAATTCCAACCTCGACAGCCACGGCGAGGCCGCCCTGGCCAACGCCATCGTCCAGCTCAAGGCCCAGGGCCGCACCGTGGTGCTGGTGACCCACCGCAGCGCGGCGTTGGCCCAGGCCGACAAGCTGCTGGTGATGAACGAAGGGCGCATGCAGGGCTTCGGCCCGGCTCGCGATATCCTCCACGCCATGGGCCAGGCCCCGGCGCAACGACCCCTGCAAGCCGGAGGTGGCGCATGAGCCAGCACACCCGTGATGCCCGTTTCCATGTCCGCCTGGGGTGGTGGCTGACCCTGGTCGGTTTCGGCGGTTTCATGGCCTGGGCCAGCCTCGCCCCGCTCGATCAGGGCGTGCCGGTGCAAGGCACCGTGGTGGTGTCGGGCAAGCGCAAGGCGGTGCAGTCCATGGGCGCGGGCGTGGTCAGCCGCATCCTGGTCAGCGAAGGCCAGCTGGTGCGCCAGGGCGAGCCGCTGTTCCGCCTCGACCGCACCCAGGTGCAGGCCGACGTCGATGCGCTGCAGGCCCAGTACCGCATGACCCGCGCCGCCCTGGCACGCTGGCAGAGCGAGCGCGACAACCTCGGCCAGGTGCAGTTTCCCACGGAGCTGCTCGAAGACGCCGACGCCCGCCTGGCGCTGATCCTCGAAGGCCAGCGCCAGTTGTTCGACAGCCGCCGCCAGGCCCAGGCCCGCGAGCAGGGCGCCCTGGCCGCCAGCATCGACGGCTCCCAGGCCCAGCTGACCGGCATGCGCCGGGCGCGCGGCGACCTGCAGGCCCAGGCCGACTCGTTGCGCGAGCAGCTCGACAGTCTGCGCCCGTTGGCCGGCGAGGGCTATATCCCGCGCAACCGCGTGTTGGAATACCAGCGCCAGCTGTCGCAGGTGCAGCGCGACCTGGCGCAGAACGCCGGCGAAAGCGCGCGCCTGGAGCAGGTGATCGTCGAAGCTCGGCTCAACTTGCAGCAGCGCCGCGAGGAGTACCAGAAAGAGGTGCGCAGTCAGCTGGCCGAAGCCCAGGTCAAGGCCGCGACCCTGGAGCAGCAGCTCAATTCCGCGCACTTTGAACTGCAGCACAGCGAGATCATCGCGCCGGCCGACGGCATCGCGGTAAACCTTGGCGTGCACACCGAAGGCGCCGTGGTGCGGGCCGGCGATACCCTGCTGGAAATCGTGCCCCAGGGCACCGCGCTGGAAGTTGAAGGGCGCCTGCCGGTGAACCTGGTGGACAAGGTGGCACCGCAGTTGCCGGTGGACATCCTGTTCACCGCCTTCAACCAGAACCGCACGCCGCGGGTGACCGGGGAGGTGGCGCTGGTGTCGGCCGACCAGCTGATCGACGAGCGCAGCGGCCAGCCGTACTACGTGCTGCGCAGCACGGTCAGCGAAGAAGCGCTGGCGCGTCTCGAGGGGCTGGCGATCCGCCCGGGCATGCCCGCCGAGCTTTTCGTGCGTACCGGCGAGCGCTCGCTGCTCAACTACCTGTTCAAACCCCTGCTCGACCGTGCAGGCACCGCCTTGACCGAACAATAAGGACCGCCAGTGAAGAAGTTCCCACTGATCGGGCTGCTGCTGGCCTGCGCCTGGCTGCCGACCGCCGCCCAGGCCGCCATGGGGCCATTCCAGGTATACGAGCAGGCCCTGCGCCGCGATCCGACCTACCTCGCGGCGTTCAAGGCCCGCGAGGCCGGCCAGGAATACCGCGCCATCGGCCGCGCCGGCCTGCTGCCCAGCCTGTCGTACAGCTACAACAAGGGCCGCAACGATTCCGAGGTGCGCTACCTCGGCGATTCACGCCGGCAAAAGGAAGACCGCACCTACAACAGCATGGGCTCGACCTTCATCCTCCAGCAGCCGCTGTTCGACTATGAAGCCTATTCGAGCTATCGCAAGGGCATGGCCCAGGCGCTGTTCGCCGACGAGAGCTTCCGCGACCAGAGCCAGCAACTGCTGGTGCGGGTGATGACCAGCTACACCCAGGCGCTGTTCGCCCAGGACCAGATCGCCATCAGCGTCGCCAGCAAGCAGGCCTACCGCCAGCAGTTCCAGCAGAACCAGCGCCTGTTCGACGCAGGCGAAGGCACGCGCACCGATATTCTCGAAGCCCAGGCCCGCTACGAGTTGGCCGATGCCGAGGAGATCAAGGCGCGCAACGAACAGGATGCCGCGCTGCGCGAACTGGGCGCACTGATCGGCGAGCCGGCGGTGCGGGTCGAGGACCTGGCGCCGCTGCGCCTGGGCTTCGCCCTGCCGGTGGTCGACCCCAGCGGCTACGAGGCCTGGCAGGAGCGGGCCCTGGCCAACAACCCGCAACTGTCGTCATCGCGCCAGGCCCTGGAAGTGGCGCGCTACGAGGTCGAGCGCAATCGTGCCGGGCACCTGCCCAAGGTCACCGCGTTCGCTACTTCGCGGCGCCAGGAGTCGGACAGCGGCAACACCTACAACCAGCGCTATGACACCAACACCGTGGGCATCGAAGTCAGCGTGCCGATCTTCGCCGGGGGCGGGGTGCTGGCTTCGACCCGCCAGGCCAGTCGGCATCTGGAGCAGGCCGAGTACGAGCTCGACGGCAACACCCGCAGCGCCTTGATCGAGCTGCGCAAGCAGTACAACGCCTGCCAGTCCGGCGCCAGCCAGTTGCGTGCCTACGAGCGGGCGCTGGTGGCGGCCGAGGCGCTGGTGGTGTCCACACGCAAGAGCGTGCAAGGTGGCGAACGGGTGAACCTGGATGTGCTCAACGCCGAACAGCAACTGGCCACCACCCGCCGCGACCTGGCCCAGGCGCGCTACGACTACCTGCTGGCGTGGATCAAACTGCATTACCAGGCGGGAGTGTTGAGCGAGACGCAACTGGCGCGGGTGGACGAAGCGTTCATCGAAGGCAAGCCCTGACTTCTGCGCAGGCCTCATCGCCGGCAAGCCGGCTCCCACAGATTTTGCGCGATAGCCTGTGGGAGCCGGCTTGCCGGCGATGAGGCCGGTGTTGTCAGCAAAATACTTTCAGGCTGGCACCACTGCCTTCCCACGCCTGCGCTCAGCCAGCCCCCACACCAGCAGCGCCAGCGCACCGATTACCAGCCCGGCAACCACGATCCCATCCCAGCCATGCACCTCGAACAGTTGCGTGCCCAGCAGCGACCCCAGCGCTCCGCCGATGAAGTAGCAGGTGATATAACCGGCATTGAGCCGCGTGCGCGCCTCGGGGCGCAGCACGATCACCGCGTTCTGGTTGCTCACGTGCACCAGTTGCACCGCCAGGTCGAGCAACAGCACGCCCACCAGCAATGCCACCAGCGAGCTCTGTGCAAACCCCAGCGGCACCCACGACAGCAACAACGCCACCAGCCCCACGGTGGTGCCCAGCGAACCTTTGCCGCGGTCGGCCAGGCGCCCGGCCCAGTTCGCCGCCAGTGCGCCGATCGCCCCGGCCAGGCCGAACAGGCCGATCACCGCGTCGGAGTAATGGTAGGGCGCCTCGCTCAACAGGAATGCCAGCGGTGTCCAGAACAGCGCGAACAGGCTGAACGCCAGCAAGCCCAGCAGCGAGCGCAGGCGCAGCACCGGTTCTTCTACGAACAGACGGAACACCGAGCCGATCAGCGCCGGGTATTTCAAGCCGGCGTGGCTGTGGTGTTGCGGCAGGCTGCGGTACAGGGCGAGGGCACTGATGGCCATCAACACCGCGGCCAGCACGTAGATGCTGCGCCAGCCGCCCAGCTCGGCCATGAAGCCGGCGGCGGTGCGCGCCAGCAGGATGCCCAGCAACAGGCCGCTCATCAGCGTGCCCACGGCGCGGCCGCGTTGATCCGGCGCACTGAGCGCGGCGGCCATGGGTACCAGCACCTGGGCTACTACCGAGAACAGTCCGGTCAGCGCCGTGCCGAACAACAGCCACGGCAGGCTTGGCGCGCAGGCGCTGATCACCAGCCCGGCGGTGGCGATCAGCACCATGGTGACGATCAGCCGCCGCTGCTCGAACAGATCGCCCAGTGGCGCGAGCAGCAGTAGCCCGGCGCCGTAGCTGAGCTGGGCGGCGATGACGATGGTGCCGGCGCTGGCGGTACTCAGGCCGAACTGCTCGGCGATGCTGTGCAGCAGGGGCTGGGCGTAGTAGTTGCTGGCCACAGCCAGGCCGGTGGCGGTGGCCATCAGCAGGATGAGGGCGCGACCGAGGGTCGGGGAATTCATGGGCAGTCTCGTTGCAGGCAAGGTTGTGTGGCGACAAGTATCAGGAAGTGCCCGGCATGATGCCAATTTATGGTTTTCAACTTAACCGTGTTGAAAGCATCGCGGGGCAAGCCCGCGATGGGTTGTTCGCTCAGGCCGCGAAACCACCATCGGCCAGCAGGCTCGCCCCGGTGATGTAGCCGGCCTCAGGCCCCGCCAGGTAGGCGACGAAGCTGGCGATCTCGTCCGCCTGGCCATAGCGCCCGATGGCCATCAGCGGGATCAGGCTCTCGGCGAATTCGCCACTGGCCGGGTTCATGTCGGTGTCCACCGGCCCTGGTTGCACATTGTTGACGGTGATCCCCTGCGGCCCCAGGTCCCGGGCCAGGCCCTTGGTCAGGCCGACCAGCGCTGACTTGCTCATGGCATAGGGCGCGCCACCGGCGAACGGCATGCGCTCGGCGTTGGTGCTGCCGATGTTGATGACCCGTCCACCCTGGCCCATGTGCTTCACCGCCGCCTGGGTGGCCACGAACACGCTGCGCACATTGACCGCCAGCAGCCGGTCGAAGTCGGCCAGGTCGAACTCGGCGACCGGCGCCACCGCCAGCACACCGGCGTTGTTGACCAGGATATCCAGGCCGCCGAAGGCCTTCGCGGTGTCGGCCACGGCCTGCTGCACGGCCTGAGTGTCGGCGCTGTCGGCGCGCAGGGCCAGGGCTTGGCCGCCGCCGCTGTTGATCTCACCTGCCAAGGCCTCGGCGCTGGCGCTCGAGCTGACATAGGTGAAGGCGACCTTGGCGCCGTCGCGGGCCAGGCGGCGGACGATGGCCGCGCCGATACCACGGGAGCCGCCCTGGACCAGGGCCACCTTGCCGGTGAGAGGAAGTGCTTGGGACATGCTGATCTCCTGCGTTCAAGCAAGGCCGGATGCCTTGGATGGACACAGTATCGACGCTCGATTACCTATTGATAAGATGGCAATCACGCTAGTCAGAATAAACCAGGAGTTGGCAATGGCCGCGATGGAATCCTTCAGCAGCCTGGAATGCTTCATCCGCAGCGCCGAAGTCGGCAGCTTTGCCGAAGCGGCCAGGCGCCTTTCGCTCACCCCCGCGGCGGTCGGCAAGAACGTCGCCCAGCTGGAGGCGCGGCTTGGTGTGCGCCTGTTCCTGCGCAGCACGCGCAAACTGACCCTGACCGAGGCCGGGCAGCGTTTTCTGGCCGAGGTGAGCGAGAGTTTTCGCACCATCCAGTATGCCGTGGCCAATCTGGCCAACTGCGAAGGCCACCCCTCGGGCGTGCTGCGGGTCAGCATGGGTACGGTGTTCGGGCGCCTGTACGTGTTGCCGTTGCTGGGCGAGTTCCTGGCCCGCTATCCGGCGGTGACGGCGGACTGGCATTTCGACAACCGCCAGGTCGACCTGATCGGCCAGGGTTTCGACGCCGCCCTCGGCGGTGGTTTCGAGCTGCCGCCCGGGGTGGTGGCACGCAAGCTGACGCCTGCGCACCGGGTGCTGGTGGCCTCGCCGGGCTATGTGCGTCAGCACGGGCCGATCGACCGGCCGGAACAGTTGCAGGCTTGCGCCGGCATCCTCATCCGCTCGCCGCAAACCGGCAGGGTGCGCAGCTGGCCGCTGACCAGCCGCTGGCAGGAGCAACAGCCGCTGCAACTGCCCCAGCGCCTGACCATGAGCGATTCGGACGCCGCCTGCGCGGTGGCCGAGCAGGGCCTGGGCATCGCCCTGGTCAGCCTGCCGTTCGCCTTGCCTTACCTGGCCTCAGGCCACCTGTGCCGGGTGCTGCCGGACTGGTACGTCGACGATGGGCACATCAGCCTGTACTACGCCGAGCGCAAGCTGTTGCCGGGCAAGACCCGCGCCTTCATCGATTTCGTGGTGGAGCAGTTTGCCGAGCAGGGGCTGGCACAGCGCTTCGATGCCTTGCAGCGATAACGCCCGGTCAGGCGATATCGATGATGAACTGCACCTGGGCCACCCCAGCCAGCACCAGGCGTACTTCGTCATCCACGCGCTTGCCGACCAGCTGCTGGCCTAGCGGTGCGCGAGGTGTGATCACCGTCACCAGCGCCTCTCCCTCACCAATCTTCAAGCCGGCGCCTTCGGGCCCGAGGAACAGCCTGCGACGCTGCCCCTGTTCGTCCTCCAGGGTCACCAGGCAGCCGACCTGGATCCCCCGCGCCGGGTCATAGTCGCGTGGCACCAGTTGCTGATAGGTCTGCAGCGCCTGGCGGATCTCGGCGGTGCGTCGAGCCTGCCCGGTGGCCAGGTACGAGGCCTCGAGCCCAAGGGTGTCGTATTTGTTCTCGGCGATATTCTCTTCGGCGGTGGCTGCCTCGTAGGCGGTCTGGGCGGCGCGGCGCAGCACCTCCATGTCGTGCTCGAGGGTGGTGACGATGCGCTGCAGCAGGGTGGCCTTGTCCATGGTCAGTAGCAGAACTCCAGCACGTTGGCCTGGCTCTTGTCGGTCGGCGCGGTGCGGTTCTGCTGCAGCCAGAACTGGCATTTGGGGCTGTTCAGGTTGCGCGGGTTGCCCTGGGCGGCCTCGGCGGCCTGCTGCAATTCCTGCTTGTGCAGGATGTCTTTGTAATGTTCGAACATCTGCGCCTGGGCATCGGCCGGTGGCGCTGGAGGAGCGGTTGGCGCAGGCAGGACCTGCGCGGGGGCGGTGGCCTCGACCAGCGGTTGCACCTGCTGTGGCCACAGGTGCAGGGCCAGCCACAGGCTCACGGCGATCGCCACTGCGCCGAGCCACAGGCCGAGGGCGACGCACAGCACCAGTTGCACCGGTTTCAGGGTGATCTTCAATTCACGGGGGCGGGGCATGATGGCCTCCTGGCAGGCGGGGCGAGGGCGCCATTCTCGCATGCCGCGGCAGGTATTTTCAGCGCCGCGCTTTTGTTGGCCGGCATTTTTCAGCAAAATCCGCGGTCTTTTTTCCGCAGGTAACGGAACGTGGCGATGAAAACCACCTGGGACATCTTCTGCACGGTCGTCGACAACTATGGCGACATCGGTGTCACCTGGCGCCTGGCGCGCCAGCTGGCGAGCGAGCATGACCTGGCCGTGCGCCTGTGGGTGGATGACCTGCAAGCCTTCGTGCGCCTGTGCCCAGAGGCCGACAGCCAAGCCGAGCAGCAGTGGCGGCAGGGCGTCGAGGTACGCCACTGGCCGGTCACGTGGCAAGGCGCGGAGCCGGCGCAGGTGGTGGTGGGCGCCTTCGCCTGCCAGCTACCGCAGGCTTATGTCGAGGCCATGGGCGAGCAGGCCACGCCACCCTTGTGGCTGAACCTGGACTACCTCAGTGCCGAAGACTGGGTGGATGGCTGCCATGGCTTGCCGTCGCCCCAGGCCAATGGGTTGCGCAAGTTCTTTTTCTTCCCGGGTTTCACCGAGAAGACCGGTGGCCTGCTGCGCGAAGCGGCCTTGCTGCCCCGTTGCCAGGCGTTCCGCCAGGCGCCGGACGAGCGGGCGAGGTTCCTGGCAGGGCTGGGCGTCCACCCCGAGGCCGGGGCGCGTCTGATCTCGCTGTTCGCCTACGAGAATCCACAGTTGGGCAACTGGCTCGACGTACTGGCCGAAGGCGCGCACCCCAGCCACCTGCTGGTACCGCAGGGGCGCATTCTGGGCGACCTCGGCCACTGGCTGGGCGAGGCGGACTTGGCCGCGGGGGCGCTGCATCGGCGCGGCGCCTTGACGGTCCAGGTGCTGCCTTTCGTCAGCCAGGACGACTACGACCAGTTGCTGTGGAGCTGCGATTTCAACGCCGTGCGCGGCGAGGACTCGTTCGTGCGGGCGCAATGGGCTGGGGTGCCGATGCTGTGGCACATCTACATCCAGGAAGAGAACGCCCACTGGGAAAAGCTCGAAGCATTCCTCGCCCATTATTGCCATGGGTTGTCGGCCGCCGCCGGGCAGGCGCTTAGCGAGCTGTGGCGGGCCTGGAACATGGACCGCCCGATGGGGCAGGCCTGGCAGGCGCTGCAGCCACACTGGGAGGAAGTGCGCGAACATGCCCGCCAGTGGCAGGCCGCGCAGGCCGCTCGGCCGGACCTTGCCACGAGGCTGGTACAGTTTTACCGAAATTCGCTATGATACGCGGCCTCGATTTTTATAAATCCATCCAGATTCGGATACTTCGTAATGAAAACTGGTAAAGAACTGAAACCCGGTACCGTACTGCGGATCGACAACGACCCGTGGCTGGTTCAGAAAGCTGAGTTCACCAAGTCGGGCCGTAACAGCGCGATCATGAAGACCAAGCTGAAGAACCTGCTGACCGGCTACAAGACCGAAACCGTATACGGTGCGGACGACAAGCTGGACGACGTGATCCTGGATCGCAAAGAAGCGACCCTGTCGTTCATCAGCGGTGACTCGTACACCTTCATGGACACCACCGACTACACCATGTACGAGCTGAACGCCGAAGACATCGACGCCGTTCTGCCGTACATCGAAGAAGGCATGGAAGACATCTGCGAAGCCGTCTTCTTCGAAGGCCGCCTGGTATCGGTAGAACTGCCGACCACCATCAGCCGCCAGGTTACCTACACCGAGAACGCCGCACGTGGCGACACCTCGGGCAAGGTCATGAAGCCTGCCAAGCTGAAGAACGGTACCGAGATCCAGGTTGCCGACTTCATCCAGATCGACGAGTGGATCGACATCGACACTCGCGACAACAGCTTCAAGGGCCGTTCCAAGAAGTAATCCTTCTTGCGATGAGCGCAAAAAACCCGGCCTTGGCCGGGTTTTTTTGTGCTCGTGAACCGTGGCGCCTTCATCGCGGGGCAAGTCGGCTCGCTCCGCGATGGCATTCACACCGTCACATGCAGGCGCACATCCACATTGCCGCGGGTGGCGTTGGAGTACGGGCAGACCTTGTGCGCCTTCTCCACCAGCCCTTCGGCATCGGCCTGGGCCAGGCCAGGCAGGTTGATGTGCAGGTCGATGTCCAGGCCGAAACCACCGGGGATCTGGCCGATGCCGACCTTGGCGGTGATCGAGGCGTCAGCTGGCAGGGCTTTTTTCTCCTGGCCGGCGACGAACTTCAGCGCGCCGATGAAACAGGCCGAGTAACCCGCGGCGAACATCTGCTCGGGGTTGGTGCCTTCACCCCCGGCGCCGCCCAGCTCTTTCGGGGTGCTCAGCTTGACTTCCAGCTTGCCGTCGCTGGAGCGGGATTTGCCATCACGACCACCGGTGGAAGTGGCTTCTGCGATGTACAGCGGAGTGACCTTTTGCATCTTGAGCCTCGCTTGGGTGCTGTGCGCCGTCGGCGCTGAGTGGGTATGGGATTAACTTAGCGCGCAATTATTTAGTGCGCAAGTTAAATATTCGACCATTCATCCGAACAGCCCTCTCACAGCTTAGACGTCAGAGGTTTTCTTGCAGCTGCGCGCGCAGGGTGAGCAGGTCGGCTTGCAGCTTGCGCAACTGCTCGGCGCTGTGGCCGCTGGCCTGCAGGATGCATTGCGGCACGCGCTGGGCTTCGGCCTGCAGGGCGCGGCCCTTGTCGGTCAGCTGCACCAGTACCACCCGTTCGTCCTCGCGGCTGCGGCTGCGCTTGAGCAGGCCTTCGCTTTCCAGGCGCTTGAGCAGCGGGGTCAGGGAGCCGGGGTCGGTGAGCAGGCGCTGGCTGATCTCGCCCACGGTCAGGCCGTCCTGCTCCCACAGCACGAGCATGGCCAGGTACTGCGGGTAGGTCAGGCCCAGGGCCTGCAGTAAAGGCTTGTAGACCTTGGTCATCAGCAACGAGGTCGAGTGCAGGGCGAAGCAGACCTGGTTGTCCAGCAGCAGCGCGTCGCAGGGGGCTTGGGTGTCGGCGTTCATGCAGGTCCTTGGAATCGGTGAGTAATAAAATCTAGCACGCCAAAGCTTGGTGCGCTCATTACCAGCGCAGCTCGCTTCTCAGCGCCAGGTCCCAGGGCGGCACCGGGCTGAAACGGCTCTTGAGGAATTCGAGCAGCAAGCGGCTGCGAGAGTTCGTTTCATGTTCAAGGCGCAGTGCATAAATCCCGCTGGTTTCGGGGGCCGGCAGGCCGTTGTCGCAGAACAGGGGCAGCAGTTCGCCGCGCAGCAGGTAGTCGCTGACCAGCCAGGTCGGCAGGTGGGCGATGCCCAGCCCGGCCAAGGCACCGAACAGCAGCGTCTCGGCATTGTTGGCGGCCATGCGCATGCGCGTCGGGCGGTACAGGCGGGTCTGGCCACCGACCTCGAAGCGCCAGGCGAACGGCGGTGCCAGGCCGTCCCAGTCGAGGCCGTCATGCCCAGGCAGCTCGCTGGGGCAGGCCGGAACGCCGCGATTGGCCAGGTACGCCGGGCTGGCGCAGGCGATCCGCACCATATAGGCCAGTGGCGTGGCCACCAGGCGCGTGTCGGCCAGGGGCCCCGCGCGCAGCACCAGGTCGACTTCGCCCAGATGGCTGCCGTGCAGGTCGACGAAACTGTCGATCAGGCGCAGTTGCACGTCGAGACCGGGGTAGGCCACTAGGAAGTCGGCGATGGCCGGAGCGAGGTGGCGACGGCCGAAGGCGGCCGGGGCGTCGATGCGGATCAGCCCTTCTGGGGCATTGCTCAGGGATACCGCCTCGGCGCGAGCCAGGCGCAGTTCCTCGATGATGCGCCGGGCCCGTTCGGCGAACGCATTGCCGGCCGGCGTGGCGCGCACCGCATGGGTGCTGCGCGAGAACAGCCGGCTGCCCACCGCGTTTTCCAGGCTGTCGATGCGCCTGGCCACGGCCGAAGGCGTGAGCGGATGGCGACGGGCGGCGGCGGAGAAGCTGCCGGTCTCCAGCACATCGAGGAACAGGCTCAGTTGTTCGGTGAGGATATCGGGGCTCATGATGATTCTGCTTTTGCGGATTACGCAAAGCCATTGTGCGCTGCTGTGCGTTTCCCCGCCAGCCGTGACTGGGTAGCATGCCGGCATTCTCTGAGAGCAGGCGGATGAGGCGCGAATGATCGAGTGGTTGATGTACATCGTTTTGGGCGCAGCCCTGGGCACCTTGGGTGGCTTGTTCGGGATTGGTGGCGGGCTGATCGCGATCCCTGCACTGGGGGTGCTGTTCGGCCTCGACCAGCAACTGGCCCAGGGCACCGCTCTGGTGATGGTGGTGCCCAACGTGCTGCTGGCGTTGTGGCGCTATCACCAGCGCAACCGCATCGAGTTGCGCCATGCCGTGCCGCTGTCGTTGTGCAGCTTTTTGTTCGCCTGGCTGGGGTCGATCTGGGCAGTGGGCATCGATGCCCAGTCGATGCGCCTGTACTTCGTCGGTTTCCTGGTGGCCCTGGCGTTGTGGAACGTGGCGCGTATGTGCCTGCCGGTGAAGCCGCCGAGCAACCAACTGCGCTACCCCTGGCCATGGCTGGGCGTGCTGGGCAGCTTTGCCGGGACCATGGGCGGGCTGTTCGGCGTGGGTGGCGCGGTGGTGGCCACGCCGATATTGACCTCCGTGTTCGGCACCACCCAGGTGGTGGCCCAGGGGTTGTCGCTGGCATTGGCGGCGCCGAGCACCGCGGTGACCCTGCTGACCTACGGCCTGCACCAGAGCGTGGACTGGAGCATCGGGGTGCCGTTGGCGGTAGGTGGGTTGCTGAGCATCAGCTGGGGGGTGAAGCTGGCCCATGCGTTGCCGGAAAAGGTACTGCGCTCGATGTTCTGTGTGTTTCTGGTGGTGTGCGCGGTGATGCTCGGGTTCGAGCTCTGAGCGCAAGGGGCTGCAGAGCCCATTGCCATCTGTGGGAGCCGGATTGCTGGCGAAAAGGGCGCGAAGCGTCCTCGGCTTACTTGAACCCTTCGACGATGTACTCGGCCATGCAGTCGGTAATCGGTGAATGCTGCTGGTCGTTGCGCAGTAGCATCACATTGGCCATGTGCAGCTGCGGCAGGCCGTCGTCCTCGCCGAGGATGCGCAGTTCGCCGCCAACCAGACTGTGCAGCTGCGCGGTCACCGCCAGCCCCGCCTGCACGATGGCGAAGATCGCCGCCAGGCTCGGGCTGGTGTAGGCAATACGGTACTCGATGCCGTGGCGCTCCAGGGCATTGCAGGTCCAGGCGCGGCAAAAGCAGTCGGTGTTGAACAGCGCCAGCGGCATGGGCCGTTGCTCTTGCGGGCAGAAGCCCTTGGCCGCGGCCCACACCAGGCGCTCCTGGCGCAGCAGCTGGCCGACCTCGTTGCCGGGCTCGCGGGTGACGATGGTCAGGTCCAGGTCCTGGCGCAGCATCAACTGCTTGGACGAATCGCAATGCACCTCGACATGGATCAGCGGGTAGGCCTGGGCAAAGCGGGTGAGAATGCCCGGCAGGTAGCGCATGGCGTAGTCGTCCGGCGTGCCGATGCGCACCACCCCGACCATGTGCGGCATGCGCAGTGTGTTGAATACCTCGCCATGCAGCTTGAGGATGCGCCGCGCATAGCCCAGCAGCACCTGGCCCTCGGCGGTCAGGCGCACCTGGCGGCCGTCGCGCTCGAACAGCTGGCGCTGCAGGATGTCCTCCTCCAGGCGCTTCATCTGCATGCTCACCGCCGACTGGGTGCGGTTGACCACTTCGCCGGCGCGGGTGAAACCACCTTGCTCGGCAATGGCGACGAAGGTGCGCAGCACCTCGGCGTCGAGACTCTGATACTGGGACATGGCATCAATCTCCGAGATGCATGGCATCAGAAACATTCGTTGGATTGATCTTAGGCCTGGGACGAGACTGGAGCCATCCACAAGGAGGGCGTCATGATGAAAGGTCATTTCAACGTAGCTCACCAACCGGCCGCATCCCTGGGCCATCTGTGGCACGACGCCAGCGGGCTGGTGCTGCGCTGGTTCGAATTGCACCGCCAGCGCGACGAGCTGGCGCGCCTGAGCGATGCCACGCTGCACGATCTTGGGTTGTCGCGGGCGGACATCCAGCAGGAAGCCGACCGGCATTTCTGGGAGGACCCGTTGCGGAAATGAAGGTGGTTCCAATCGCGGGGCAAGCCCACACAAAGATGCGTGGGAGCGGGCTTGCCCCGCGATTGCGTCTTTACTGTCTGGACACCAGACGGAGCCATCTCATGTCCTTCAGCCTGTCCCTCGCCCAGGCCCGCCGCCTGGCCCTGTCCGCCCAGGGCTTCGGCAAGTCGCCCGGCAGCCCGCCGACCCTGGCCAGCCTCACGCGCATGTTTCAGCGCCTGGGCGTGGTGCAGATCGACTCGGTCAATGCCCTGGTGCGTTCACACTACCTGCCGCTGTTCTCGCGCCTGGGCGACTACCCGCACGGCCTGCTGGACCAGCTCGCCTGGGGCCAACGCCGCCAGCGCAGGCTGTTCGAATACTGGGGCCACGAAGCCTCGCTGCTGCCGCTGGCGTTGTACCCGCTGATGCGTTGGCGCATGGCCCACGCCGCCGACGGCAAGGGCATCTACCGGCAATTGGCTGCCTTCGGCCGCGAGCGGCGCGAGGTGATCGAGCGAGTGCTGGCGGCGGTGCGCGACCAAGGCGCGCTGGGCGCCGGCAGCCTGTCCTCCCGCCAAGAACGCGCTGGCCCCTGGTGGGACTGGAGCGAAGAAAAGCACGCGCTGGAATGGCTGTTCGCCGCTGGCGAGGTCACGGTGGCCGGGCGTCGCGGTTTCGAGCGCCTGTACGACCTGCCCGAGCGGGTGCTGCCGGCGGCCATCCTCGATCAGGCCCCGCCCAGCGAGGCTGAAGCGCACCAGGGCTTGCTGCTGCACGCCGCCGGCGCCTTGGGCGTGGCCACCGAACAGGACCTGCGTGATTACTTTCGCCTCTCGCCGCAGCAGAGCAAGGCCGCCCTGGCCGTTCTGGTCGAGGACGGGCGCCTGCAGGCCTGCGCCGTGCAGGGCTGGAAACAGCCAGCCTATGTCGCGGGCGTGCCACGGATTCCCCGACGCATCGAAGCCAGCGCCTTGCTTTCGCCGTTCGATTCGTTGGTCTGGGCGCGCGAGCGTACCGAGCGCCTGTTCGATTTCCGCTATCGCCTGGAGATCTACACCCCCGCGCACAAGCGGGTGTACGGCTACTACGTGCTGCCGTTCCTGCACGACGGGCGCATTGCCGCGCGCCTGGACCTGCGTGCCGAACGCGCCCACGGACGTCTGGCGGTGCATGCGGTGCACGAAGAGGCGATGGGGCTGGACGAGGCGGGCTACCAGGCGTTGGCGCTCAGCCTGCAGAGGCTGGCCAACTGGCTGGGCCTGGCGCAGGTGCAGCTCAACTGCCCCCGCGCCGAGGGCAGCCGGCTGCGTCAGGCGTTGCTCAGCGGCGTACCTGCTTGAGGGTTTCGGCGATCAGGAAGGCCAGTTCCAGCGACTGGTCGGCGTTCATGCGCGGGTCGCAGTGGGTGTGGTAGCGGTCGGAGAGGGCGTCTTCGGTGATCGGCCGGGCGCCGCCGATGCACTCGGTGACGTTCTGCCCGGTCATTTCGATATGGATGCCGCCGGCGTGGCTGCCCTCGGCCTGGTGCACCTGGAAGAACTGCTTGACCTCATCGAGGATCTGCGCGAAGTCGCGGGTCTTGTAGCCGCTGCTGGCCTTGATGGTGTTGCCATGCATCGGGTCCGAGCTCCACAGCACCTGGCGGCCCTCGCGCTGCACGGTGCGGATCAGCCCCGGCAGATGGTCGCCGACCTTGCCGGCGCCCATGCGCACGATCAGGTTCAGGCGGCCCGGGTCGTTGTCCGGGTTGAGCACGTCGATCAGGCGGATCAGCTCCTCGGGGTTCATGCTCGGGCCGACCTTGACCCCGATCGGGTTGTGCACGCCGCGCAGGAACTCGACGTGGGCGCCGTCGAGCTGGCGGGTGCGGTCGCCGATCCACAGCATGTGCGCCGAGCAGTCGTAGTAGTCGCCGGTCAGGCTGTCGCTGCGCACGAAGGCTTCTTCATAGTTGAGCAGCAGCGCCTCGTGGGCGGTGAAGAAGCTGGTTTCGCGCAGTTGCGGCGCCGTGTCCAGGCCGCAGGCGCGCATGAAGGCCAGGGTTTCGTCGATGCGGTTGGCCAACTGGTGATACTTGTCGGCCAGCGCCGAGTTGGCGATGAAATCGAGGTTCCACTTGTGCACCTGGTGCAGGTCGGCAAAGCCACCCTGGGCGAAGGCGCGCAGCAGGTTGAGGCTGGCGGTGGCCTGGTGGTAGGCCTGCAGCAGGCGCTCGGGGTCGGGAATGCGGCTTTTCGCATCGAAGCCGATGCCGTTGACGATGTCGCCACGGTAGGCGGGCAGGGTGACGTCGCCGATGGTTTCGTCGTTGGCCGAGCGTGGCTTGGCGAACTGCCCGGCCATGCGCCCGACCTTGACCACCGGGCAGCCGGCGGCGAAGGTCATGACAATGGCCATCTGCAGCAGCACCTTGAAGGTGTCGCGGATCTTCGCCGCGGAGAACTCGGCGAAGCTCTCGGCGCAATCGCCACCCTGCAGCAGGAACGCCCGGCCCTGGGTCACCTCGGCGAACTGCCGGCGCAGCTCGCGGGCTTCGCCGGCAAACACCAGCGGCGGGTAGCTGGCCAGGGTCTGCTCCACCTTCAGCAGGTGCGCGGCGTCGGGGTAGATCGGTTGCTGCTGGATCGGCAGGGTGCGCCAGCTGTCAGGGGTCCATTGTCGGGTCATTGCAAGCTCTATCCATAAGTGTCGTTAAGGCCTGCCAGCCATGGTACGCCCGCGCGTGCTTGTTGCACCACCGGCATTGGCGGACAATGGCGGTTTTGCGCGGGCAGGTGGTAGGGATGGCGACGGAGCGGGAAGAGCGGCTGCTGGCACGGGTCGAGGATGCCTTTGGCGTCATCAGCGTGTACGAGGTGGATGACTATCGCTTCCTCGAGTTCGGCGACGCCATCGAGCAGAGTTGCACCTTCACCGCCGACCCCAGCTGGCTGGAGTACGACTATACCCGCGCCATGCTGGTTGGCGCGCTGTGCCACGAACAGCCGGAAAGCGCGCTGTTCCTCGGCCTTGGCGCCGGCACCCTGACCCAGGCCTGCCTGAAGTTCCTGCCGCTGGAGGACGTCGAGGCCATCGAACTGCGCCCGGACGTGCCGCGCTTGGCCATGGAGTTCATGGGCCTGGACGACGATCCGCGGCTGTATGTGCGGGTAGGCGATGCCCTTGAGCTGCTGCCCAGCGCCGAAAAGGCCGACCTGCTGTTCGTCGACCTGTATACCGACTATGGCCCCGGCGTCGGGCATCTGGCCTGGGGGTTCCTGGAAAACTGCCAGAAGCAGCTCAACCCAGGAGGGTGGCTGGTGATCAACCAGTGGGCCGGGGACGATGGCAAGCCACTGGGCGCGGCCTTGTTGCGCGGGCTGTACCATCGCCATTACTGGGAACTGCCGGTGAAGGAGGGTAACGTGATCCTGCTGGTGCCGGCGGACCTGGAGCAGACGCTGGATATCGATGCCGTGCGGGCGCGGGCCGCAACCCTCGCGCCACAGCTGGGGTACTCGCTGGAGTACCTGATCAAGGCCATCCGCCCGGCGACCTGAGTGAATTAGTGCAGCGCCGAGCCTGCGGGGAAACGATTCAGCCTGGATCCAATCCCGGCCTTGAGCTTAGAAATATTTCTCACAGTTCATGGCGGATTCGGGTATAGTACGCGCCGGTCTTTTAGCGGACCTCGAATCAGGTGGTGCAAATCCTCCGAACCCAGCTTCGGCTGCGCGTCCGCTAGTCGGACCTTCCCAAGATGTTCCTTTTTCAATCGTTTTCGCAAATCCCCGCCGCCAAAACTGCCTGGGTGACCGCTTGGTCTTTCAAGGCATGTGCAGTTTTGGAGCATGGGTCTTTGCGGATGCACCTAGAGGCAGACCCATGACCCAGGAAACCGGCGGATTCGCCGCTCTCGATCTCAATCCGAATATCGTTGCTGCTGTTCTGGCCACCGGCTACGAAGAGCCTTCGGCTATTCAGCATCAGTCGATCCCGATCATCCTCGCCGGTCACGACATGATCGGCCAGGCGCAGACTGGCACCGGCAAGACCGCTGCCTTCGCCCTGCCGATCCTCAACAAGATCGACGTGAGCAAGCGCGAACCGCAAGCCCTGATCCTGGCGCCAACCCGTGAGTTGGCGCTGCAAGTAGCTACCGCTTTCGAAACCTACGCCAAGCAGATGCCGGGCGTTAACGTGGTGGCTGTCTACGGTGGTGCCCCGATGGGCCCACAACTGCGTGCCATTCGTAACGGCGCGCAAATCGTCGTGGCCACCCCTGGCCGCCTGTGCGACCACCTGCGCCGCGACGAGAAAGTCCTGTCCACCGTTCAGTACCTGGTACTCGACGAAGCCGACGAAATGCTCAAGCTGGGCTTCATGGACGACCTCGAAGTGATCTTCGACGCCATCCCTGCAACCCGCCAGACCGTACTGTTCTCCGCCACCCTGCCGGCCTCGATCCGTGCCATCGCCGAGCGCCACCTGCGCGAGCCGAAGCACGTCAAGATCCAGAGCAAGACCCAGACCGTGACCGCGATCGAGCAGGCCCACCTGATGGTCCACGCCGACCAGAAGATCCCGGCCGTGCTGCGCCTGCTGGAAGTGGAAGAGTTCGACGCGCTGATCGCCTTCGTGCGTACCAAGCAAGCCACCCTGGACCTGGCCGCCGCCCTGGAAGCCAAAGGCTACAAGGCTGCCGCGCTGAACGGCGACATCGCCCAGAACCAGCGTGAGCGCGTGATCGACTCGCTCAAGGATGGCCGCCTGGACATCGTCGTCGCCACCGACGTCGCTGCCCGTGGTCTGGACGTACCGCGTATCACCCACGTGTTCAACGTCGACATGCCGTACGATCCGGAGTCCTACGTGCACCGTATCGGCCGTACCGGCCGTGCCGGTCGCGATGGCCGTGCGCTGCTGCTGGTCACCCCGCGTGAGCGCCGCATGCTGCAGGTGATCGAGCGTGTCACCGGGCAGAAGGTTGCCGAAGCCCGCCTGCCTAACCCGCAGGCCGTGCTGGACGCACGCATCAAGAAGCTGACCAAGAGCCTGGCGCCACTGGTGGCCGAGTCCGAGGCCAGCCATGGCGAGCTGTTCGACCGCCTGACCGCCGACCTGGGTTGCAGTGCCCGTGCCCTGGCTTCGGCCCTGCTGCGCAAGGCCACCAATGGCCAGGCGCTGGACCTGGCTTCGGTAGAGCGCGAGCAGCCGCTGGTGCCGACCCACACTCCGCGTGAGCGCAACACTGGCGAGCGTACCGAACGTGGTGAGCGCAGCGACCGTGGTGACCGCGAGCGTCGCGCGCCGATGCCACTGGCTGAAGGCCGCGTGCGTTGCCGTACCGCCCTGGGTGCCCGTGACGGCATCGCCGCCAAGAACCTGCTGGGCGCTATCCTCAACGAGGGTGGGCTGGCGCGTGATGCCATCGGTCGTATCCAGGTGCGTGACAGCTTCAGCCTGATCGAGCTGCCGGAAGACGGCCTCGAGCGTCTGCTGACCAAGCTCAAGGACACCCGCGTAGCCGGCAAGCAGCTGAAGCTGCGCCGCTACCGCGAGGACTGATCCTGGCGCTGCAATAAAAAATCCCCGGCCTAGGTCGGGGATTTTTTTTGCCTGTGTCCAGCACATGTAACCATGTGCGTGGGAGCGTCAGTCGAACCGATAGATATCCATCCCCAGCGCCCCCAGCGTGAATCCCTGGTGAACGATGCCAAACCGCTCGCCAGCGCCCATGGCGAAGAACAGCGGCAGCAGGTGCTCGTCACTAGGATGATTGCGCACTGCAAACGGCGCCTGGCGCCGATAGTCCACAAGCGCCGCCTCGTCTCCCGCCTTCAGCTGCTCCACCACCCAGTCGCGAAACGCTAGCGCCCAGGGCTCGACCGCGTCCGGCCCGGCGTGCCAGTCCAGCTCACCCAGGTTATGGGTGATGCTGCCCGAGCCGATCAGCAGGATGCCTTCCTCACGCAGCTGCGCCAGCGCCTGCCCGACCTTCAGTTGCAGGGCGGGGCCGGCCTGGCTGGGCAGCGACACCTGGACTACCGGAATCTCCGCCTGCGGATACATCAGCGACAGCGGTACCCAGGCTCCGTGGTCGAAAGGCCGCTGCTCATCCAGGCGGGCGCCGAGCAGCCCGGCCAGCCGCTGCGCCAGTGCCGGTTCGCCGGGAGCCGGGTAGTGCACCGCGTACAGGGCCGGTGGAAAACCATGGAAGTCATGCCAGGTCTGCGGATGTGGGTTGCTCATCACCAGCAGTTCGCGGCTTTCCCAGTGCGCCGACACCACCACGATCGCCTTCGGGCGGGGCAGGGCGCGGGCCAGCGCGGCCAGGGCCGGGCCGCTGGCGCCGGGTTGCAGGGCGAGCATGGGTGAGCCATGGGAAATGAACAGGCTGGGCAGCATGGTGGGGTCCTGGCAGGTAAGATGCTGCCATCTTCGATCAGCCTTCGATCGAGATCCAATATAAGTTTTCACAGTCTTTTATCGAAAAACCGGGAGGGATCATGGAGCCAGAGTTCTGGCACAAGCGGTGGGCGGACAACCAGATCGGCTTTCACCAGGCTCAGGTGAACCCGTACCTGCAGGCGCACTGGCCGGCGTTGGGGCTGGCCCCGGGCGCACGGGTGCTGGTACCGCTGTGTGGCAAGAGCCTGGACATGCTCTGGCTGGCCGCGCAAGGGTATCGGGTGCTGGGTGTGGAGCTGTCGCGGCGGGCGGTGGAGGATTTCTTCGCCGAGCACGGGCTGTTGGCGCAGGTGACGCGGCACGGGGGCTTCGAAGTGTGGCGCAGCGACGAGGTGGAGCTGTGGTGCGGCGATGTGTTCGCCCTGCGCGCCGAGGATCTGGCGGATTGCGCGGGGGTGTACGACCGGGCGGCGTTGATCGCCTTGCCTGAGCCGATGCGCGAGCGCTACATGGCGTTGTTGGGCGAGCAGTTGCCAGCGGCCTGCCGCGGCCTGCTGGTGACCCTCGACTACGACCAGGCCGTGATCGACGGGCCGCCGTTTTCGGTGCCGGACGCCGAGGTGCGGGCGGGGTTTGTCGGGTGGCGGGTCGATGAGGTCGAGGCGCGGGAGATTCTCGACGAGAGTCCGAAGTTTCTCAAAGCTGGTGTCGAAAGTTTGGTTGAGCGAGTCTACAGCGTTCGGCGTTGAAGCCATCGCGGGGCAATGAAAAGGGCGACCGAAGTCGCCCTTTCTTGTTGCTGCCTGGATCAGCCGCGACGGCGCAGTGCGTCGATGCGGTCTTCCAGCGGTGGGTGGCTCATCAGCAGGCCGGCCAGGCCATGCTTGAGGCCGCCGTTGATGCCGAAGGCCTTCATCGTGTCGGGCATGTGCACCGGCAGGCCCTGCTCGGAGCGCAGGCGCTGCAGCGCGCCGATCATCGCGCCGGTGCCGGCCAGGTGGGCGCCGGCCTCGTCGGCGCGGAACTCGCGGCGGCGCGAGTACCACATGACGATGATGCTGGCGAGGATGCCCAGCACCAGCTCGGCGACGATGGTCGCGATGAAGTAGGCGATACCGTGGCCTTCTTCGTTCTTGAAGATCACCCGGTCGACGAAGTTGCCGATGATGCGGGCGAAGAACATCACGAAGGTGTTCACCACGCCCTGCACCAGCGCCATGGTGACCATGTCGCCGTTGGCCACGTGGCCGATCTCGTGGGCCAGCACTGCGCGCACCTCATCGGGCGAGAAGCGCTCCAGCAGGCCCTGGGACACCGCCACCAGCGCGTCGTTGCGGTTCCAGCCGGTGGCGAAGGCGTTGGCCTCGTAGGCCGGGAAGATGCCTACCTCGGGCATCTTGATGCCGGCCTCGCGGGACAGCTCCTCGACGGTCTGCAGCAGCCACTGCTCGTGACGGGTGCGGGGTTGGGTGATGATCTGGGTGCCGGTGGTCATCTTCGCCATCCACTTGGAGATGAACAGCGAGACGAGTGAGCCAGCAAAACCGAACACGGCGCAGAAGACCAGCAGCTGGCCGAGGTTGAGGTCAACCCCGTTGGCGGCCATGAACCCGTTGAAGCCGAACAGGCTCAGGGTAATGCTTGCAACCAGCACCACCGCGAGGTTGGTGGCTACAAACAACAGAATGCGCATCATGGTTGTTACGTTCTCCTGACGGATGAGTTTGTTGCGTACTGCGGGGTATATAAGGGGGAGGGCGCTGCTATTCAACCGGGCGACTATTTCAAACTGTGTACGCGAGGAGTATGGCAGAGGATGCCGTGAGGGCTGTGGGGTAGAGCGTTGCAGGATGTAAGGCAAAAGCATCGCGAGGCAAATTGCATCGGCGTACCGATGCGACTTGCCTCGCGATGGCGATATCGCTTACTGCGAATAGGTACGCAGGAAGTTGCCGATCCGCCCGATCGCCTGTTCCAGGTCATCCACCCGCGGCAAGGTCACCACGCGGAAGTGGTCCGGCCACGGCCAGTTGAACGCCGTGCCCTGGACGATCAGCAGCTTCTCCGACAGCAGCAGGTCGAGCGCGAATTTCTCGTCGTTGAGGATCGGGCAGACCTTCGGATCGATGCGTGGGAAAGCGTACAGCGCGCCCATCGGCTTGACGCAACTGACCCCGGGGATTTCGTTGAGCAGCTCATAGGTGCGGTTGCGCTGCTCCAGCAGGCGGCCCGGCGGCAGCACCAGGTCGTTGATGCTCTGGTAGCCGCCCAGGGCGGTCTGGATGGCGTGCTGGGCCGGCACGTTGGCGCACAGGCGCATGTTGGCCAGCATGTCGATGCCTTCGATGTAGCTCGTGGCGTGGTGCTTGGGCCCGGAGATGATCAGCCAGCCGGAGCGGAAGCCCGCCACCCGGTACGACTTGGACAGGCCGTTGAAGGTCAGGCACAGCAGGTCCGGGGCCAGCGACGCGGTGCTGATGTGCACGGCCTCGTCGTAAAGAATCTTGTCGTAGATCTCGTCGGAGAACACCACCAGGTTGTGCTGGCGTGCCAGCTCCAGCATGCCCAGCAGCAGCTCTTTGGAGTATACCGCGCCGGTCGGGTTGTTCGGGTTGATGATCACCAGGGCCTTGGTGTTCGGGGTGATCTTGGCCTTGATGTCGTCAAGGTCCGGGAACCAGTCGGCCTGCTCGTCGCACAGGTAGTGCACCGGCTTGCCGCCGGCCAGGCTCACCGCGGCGGTCCACAGCGGGTAGTCGGGCGCCGGGATCAGCACTTCGTCGCCGTTGTTGAGCAGCGCCTGCATGGACATGACGATCAGCTCGGACACGCCGTTACCGAGGTAGATGTCCTCGATGGTGACGCCTTCGATTGCCTTTTGCTGGCAGTACTGCATCACCGCCTTGCGCGCGCTGAACAGGCCCTTGGAGTCGCTGTAGCCCTGGGCGGTGGGCAGGTTGCGGATGACGTCCTGGAGGATCTCGTCCGGCGCCTCGAAACCAAACGGCGCCGGGTTGCCGATGTTCAGCTTGAGGATGCGATGGCCTTCCTCTTCCAGGCGTTTGGCGTGCTTGAGCACTGGGCCGCGAATGTCGTAGCAGACATTGGCGAGCTTGTTCGATTTGCTGAACTGCATGATGAGATCCCGAGTGAGAATACGCGCCGCCTTCTTTCGAAAGGTTTGAAAGGGCGGGAACCGGGTGCCAGACTGGCTGCCTTGCACACGAAGCCAACTAATATACGTGCCACCCGCGCCAGGGAAAAGCCGGTGCGAGGTGAAATTCAGCCTGCCGAGGTCCCACCATGCAAAAGATCGACAAAACCCTGGACGAATGGCGCGCCATGCTCGATCCGGCCCAGTACCAGGTGTGCCGCCTGAAAGGCACCGAGCGGCCGTTCAGCGGCAAGTACAACAGCGAGCGCCGCGACGGCGTCTACCACTGCATCTGCTGCGACCTGCAGCTGTTCGACGCCAAGGCCAAGTTCGACTCGGGCTGCGGCTGGCCGAGCTTCTACGAGCCGATCGAAGAGGCCGCGATGATCGAGATCCGCGACACCTCCCACGGCATGATCCGTACCGAAGTCACCTGCGCCCAGTGCGACGCTCACCTGGGCCATGTATTTCCCGACGGCCCGCCGCCGACCGGGCTACGCTACTGCATCAACTCGGTATGCCTGGACTTCAAGCCACGCGATTGACGGAGAGCGAACATGGCCGATGCGCTGCTGGACATCCCCTGCGTCACCCTTGACGGTGAGCAGAAAGTGCTGGGCGACTTTGCCGGCAAGGCGCTGCTGGTGGTCAACACCGCCAGCCAGTGCGGTTTCACCCCGCAGTACAAAGGGCTCGAGCGCCTGTGGCAGGACTATCAGCGCCAGGGCTTGGTGGTGCTGGGTTTCCCCTGCAACCAGTTTGGCAAGCAGGAGCCGGGCGACGCCCGGGAGATCGCGCAGTTCTGCGAGCTCAACTTTGGCGTGAGCTTCCCGCTGTTTCGCAAGATCGAAGTCAACGGCCCCGGCGCCCACCCGCTGTTCGCCGAGCTCAAGCGCCGCGCGCCGGGCCTGCTGGGCACGCAGAAGATCAAGTGGAACTTCACCAAGTTCCTGGTCGACCCGCGCAGCGGCAAGGTCACCCGCTTTGCCCCGACCACCAAGCCCGAGGCGCTGAAAGCGGCGATAGAGCCGCTGCTCAACCGCTGACCGGCACCCAGTGCTCGATCAGCGCCAGCAGTTCCTCGCGCCGGAACGGCTTGGCCAGGTAGTCGTTCATGCCCGCGGCGCGGCAGCGTTCGCGCTCCTCGGGCATGGCGTTGGCGGTCAGCGCGACGATCGGCAGCTCCGGCCAGCGGCTGCTCTGGCGGATGCGCCGGCTGGCCTCGTAGCCGTCCATCACCGGCATGTTGCAGTCCATCAGTACCAGGTCGAAGCTGTCCCGCTCCAGGTAGTCCAGGGCCTCCTGGCCGTGGGCGGCCACCTGCACCTGGCAGCCGAGCTTGCCCAGCATGCCCTTGGCCACCAACTGGTTCACCGGGTTGTCCTCCACCAGCAGGATACGCGCCCGCAGCTCGCGCGAGGCCGGCACCTCGTGGGGCAGCGGCGCGTTGGGCTCGCCTTGCAGGGTGCGGCGCAGCGTTTGGTACAGGGCATTGCGCGCCAGGGGTCGGGCCAGCTGCTGCAAGGGTTGCAGTTGCTCGGCCTGTTCGGCGGGCAGGAAGTTGCCGTAGGCGGTCACCAGCAGGATCGGCGCCGCGATGGCTGGACGCAGGTCGAGCACATGGTCCAGGTCGTCGGTGATCAGCAGGTCGACCGGCAGGCCGGCCAGTGCGCCGGCATCTGCATGGCGCACGTAATCCAGCCCCCAGCGCGGCAGCAGCCCTTGCAGCAGCTCGGCCAGGCCGCTGCCGGGGTTGCCCAGGGCCACCACGTGTCCGCTTATTGCCGCCGGCGGGATTGCCTCGGTATGCGCCGGTAGCGGCAGGTCGGCGCTGAAGCGGCTGCCGAAACCGGTCTCGGAATGGATGTGCAGGTGCCCCTGCATGGCCTTGCACAGGTTGCGGGTCAGGGCCAGGCCCAAGCCGGTGCCGCCGTACTGGCGGGTGATACCGGCGCCGGCCTGGGTGAACGGCTGGAAAATCCGCGCCTGGGCCTCCTCGGGGATGCCGATGCCGGTGTCGCTGACCTCCAGGCGCACGCCGCCGACGATGCTGCTCAGGCGTACATCAACACGCCCGAAGCGGGTGAACTTGAGTGCGTTGGACAGCAGGTTGCTGACAATTTGCCGTACCCGCGTCGGATCGCCCAGCACCGTGCTGGGAAAATCCGGGGCGATCAGGCAGGTCAGCTCGACACTGGGCGCGGCATTCTGCGACAGCAGGTTGGCGGTGTCCTCTACCATCGCGCCGAGGTCGAACGGGATGCGTTCGAGTTCCAGCTGGCCGGCGTCGAACTTCGACAGGTCGAGGATATCGTTGAGCAGCTCCACCAGCACCTTGCCCGAGTCGTGGGCGATCGACAGCTGCTGGCGCTGTTCGGCGGCCAGGCCGCTGTCCAGCGCCAGGGCGATCATGCCGAGCATGCCGTTGAGTGGCGTGCGGATCTCGTGGCTCATGTTGGCCAGGAAGGCGGCGCGGGCCTGGGCCATGTCCAGGGCGCGCTGGCGCGCTTCGTCCAGTTCCTGGTTGGACTGGCTCAGGCGGCTGTTGCTGGCCTTGAGCTCGTTGGTACGGGCCGAGACGATATCTTCCAGCTCGTTGAGGTACTGGGTCAGGCGGTTCTCGGCGGTGCGCCGCTGCTGGATCTCGGTGGCCATGCTGACGAACTGCTGGTTGGCGACCCGTACCAGCACGCCGATCTCGTCGTTCTCGTGGCCCTTGGGGCAGTCCACGCGGTTCTGCCTGGGCGTGCGCGCATCGTTGCCGCTGAGCGCGCCGATCACCGTCACCAGCGGCTTGGTCAGCATCAGGTAGAACAGCGCCAGGAGAATACCGGTGAGCACCAGGCTGCGGGCGAAGCCGTTGACCAGGGTGACCCCGGCGCGGTCGAGGAAGCGCCCGCCGAAGGCGTAGGTGTCGACGTCCAGGTACAGGGTGCCGAGGTATTCCTCGGGCATATGGGCGAGGAACAGCCGATCCTGGAACACCCGCTGCTCGCCGAACAGGAAGTCCGACAACGGCCGGTAGCGGCTTTCCATGCGCGGCCGCTGCACGTCGGCCAGCACCGTGTCGTTGTTGTCGATCAACCGCGCACGGATCAGCGCCGGGGATTTCAACAGCCCGCCGGTCAGCTCCTGGGCCAGCTCGGTGTCGATGTTGTAGGCGATGCGCGAGGCCGTGTCGTGGCTGATCTTCAGCAGCGCCTGAATTTCACGGTTGATGGACGCGTCTTCGCTGGCATAATCGATGCCGATCTGGATGAGACTGAGCAATGTTCCCAGGATGAAGCCGACCAGGACTGTCAACCGGGCTTGCTTGTATGACAGGCGATTGGTGAACTTGATATCCATGGGTCCCAAGCCGGTTACTTGCTCCGTGCGCTGCGCAAGCATAGCCGATCAGCCCTGGCTGCTGGCGGGTCTGTCTGTTCATTTCAGTTGATCGCTGTAAACGGGGCCTGCGGCCCATCGCGGGGCAAGCCCGCTCCCACGGAGTATGACGTGGGAGCGGGCTTGCCCCGCGATGGCGCCTCCGCTGCCCTGGATAACTGAAATCCCTAGGAGCCCATCATGGACGCCCGCCTTACCGCTTTTCTCGACCGCGCCGAATCAGTCCTCGCCCGCCTCGAACCCCTGCTGCCTGCTCCGCGCCCGGACATCGACTGGACCCGCACACTCGCCGCCCGCTGGCAGCGCGATGGCCGCAGCGGCTACCTGATGCCGCTGGAGGTCAGCCTCGATATCCGCCTGTCCGACCTGATCGGCGTCGACCAGCAGCGCGAGCAGCTCGGCCGCAACACCCACCAGTTCATCAACGGCCTGCCAGCCAACCACGCCCTGCTGTGGGGCTCGCGCGGCACCGGCAAGTCGTCGCTGGTGCGCGCGCTGTTGGCCGAGCACGCAGGCCAGGGCCTGCGCCTGATCGAGATCGAGCGCGACCACCTGGCCGACCTGCCGCGGGTGGTCGAGCAACTGCACAAGCTCGAGCAGCGCTTCATCCTGTTCTGCGACGACCTCTCGTTCGAGGCCGGGGAGGGCGACTACCGGGTGCTCAAGAGCGTGCTCGACGGCTCGCTGGAGCAGGCCCCGGACAACGTGCTGCTGTACGCCACCTCCAACCGCCGCCACCTGGTGCCGGAGAAGCAGAGCGACAACGAAAACTGGAAGATGGTCGACGGCGAGCTGCACCCCAACGAAGCGGTGGAGGACAAGATCGCCTTGTCCGACCGCTTCGGTCTGTGGCTGTCGTTCTACCCGTTCAGCCAGGAGCATTTCCTCAACGTGGTCGAACACTGGATCGGCCAGCTGGCGCGCCCGGCCGGGCTGCGCTGGCAGCGTGACGAAGCCCTGGACATCCTCGCCGTGCGCTGGGCCACTGGCCGCGGCAACCGTAATGGCCGTTGTGCCTATCAGTTCGCCCGCTACTGGGTCGGGCTGCAATTGCTGGAGCAGAAATAAATGATCGACCTCAACGCCAGTGGCCAAGGCCTCGACGGCTACGACCTGCTGGCCGCGCAAGTGCAGGCGCTGTTCGCCGACGAGCGTGACTTCATCGCCAATGCCGCACAGTTCTCGGCGTTTCTCTACAACCAGGTGGAGGACTTGAACTGGGCGGGCTTCTATATCAACCGCAACGAAGAGCTGGTGCTCGGCCCGTTCCAGGGCCAGGTGGCCTGCGTGCGCATTCCGTTCAGCCGTGGCGTGTGCGGCGCCGCGGCGGCCACCCGCAGCACCCAGCGAGTGGAGGACGTGCATGCCTTCCCCGGGCATATCGCCTGCGACAGTGCGTCGAACAGCGAGTTGGTGATTCCGCTGGTCAAGGCGGGCAGGCTGATCGGCGTGCTCGACCTGGACAGCCCGAAGCTGGCGCGCTTCAGCGCGGCCGACCAGGCGGGGCTGGAGCGCCTGGTCGAGGTGTTCCTCGAGTTGACCGACTGCTGAAATGAACAAGGGGCCTGCGAAGGCCCCTTGTTCTTGGATGTTACAGCGTGGAAGCGGGCTTGCCCCGCGACAAGGCCGGCACTGTCAGTCGTAGATCACCTTCTTCTTCCAGGTCTCGTCCTCATCGGTCTTGAGCCCCTGGGTCAGCGCGTTCTGGTCGTTCTCCGCCGGCTCCATCTGGTCCAGCACCTGGGCGTTGGCCCGGTTCAGCAGTTTCTCCATGTAGGTCAGCTGCTCTTCGTACTGCTTGGGCTCCGGCTGCTTGCGCAGGTACTGCACGCCACGCTCGAAGGCCAGGCGCGCCTGGCCCGGCTGGTTCTGCTGCAGGGCCTGCTGGCCGAGGTTGTTGAAGAACTCGATATGCAGCAGCACCAGGATATGGCGGATCTCCTTGACCCAGTACTTGCCTTCGTTGGTCGCCAGGAAGCCTTCCTGGGTGGCGCGCACGATCTGGTTGTGCAGCAGCTCGAGCAGAAAGCGCACGTCCTTGGCCTTAACCTCGGTATGGATCGGCGCGGGCGGGTTGCTCACCGGGATGCGCTCACCCAGGCCGATCAACCCCTCCAGCTCGGCGATGCGCGCCTTGAGGTCGCCGCTGTGCTTGTCCAGGGCCAGCTGGCGCTGGTTGAGGTTCAGTTCGAGGCGGGTCAGCAGCAGCTTCAGCGCGGGCGTCATGAACTGCCCGGGGAAGGTCTCGGTGATCTCGCCGCAGCGGCGCAGGCGGTCGGCCAGTTCGACCTTGAGCCGTGCACGCTCGAGCTTGCCGTTTTCGACCACATTGTTCAGGTAGCCGATCACGATCAGCAGCGCGATACCTGCAACGATAAGCAGGGTGATCAGAAGTGGTGTCACCGTTAACGCCTCATGAAGAAGTTTTGCATCTATCGAGAGTGTAGTGAGTCCGCCCGAAAGCGAACAGTGCAGCCCGGCGGAACAGCCTGCGCTCCATTGAATCTGTGGCGGATTCATGGGAGCTGGCTTGCCCCGCGATCAGGCCCTCAAGCCTTGCCTATATGTATCGGCCCATAATCCAAAACCTACAGATGCTGGCACATCGCTACGAGCTTGCCGAGCCGGCGTCAGAAAAGCAACGCCAATCCCCGGACACATCCTGCATCACTGCCCATGACGACGGGAAGTCATTGATTTAAATAAATTTCTACAAAGGGGTTGACGACCCTGCGAGGCATCCATAGAATGCGCGCCACTTGCAGCGTAAAGCACACAGCGAAACGCGGCAGGGAGTGAAAGCAAGCAGTACTTTAATAGGTAGTGCGAGCAGCGTGTCCCCTTCGTCTAGTGGCCTAGGACACCGCCCTTTCACGGCGGTAACAGGGGTTCGAGTCCCCTAGGGGACGCCACATTGCGGGAATAGCTCAGTTGGTAGAGCACGACCTTGCCAAGGTCGGGGTCGCGAGTTCGAGTCTCGTTTCCCGCTCCAGTTTCTCCGGCACTGCTTCGGCAGGGCAGGAAAAGAAAATCCAGGCTGAATCGTGAGGTTCATGTTCTGGTGCGCTGAAAAGCGTCGGCTTAGTCCCCTTCGTCTAGTGGCCTAGGACACCGCCCTTTCACGGCGGTAACAGGGGTTCGAGTCCCCTAGGGGACGCCATATTGCGGGAATAGCTCAGTTGGTAGAGCACGACCTTGCCAAGGTCGGGGTCGCGAGTTCGAGTCTCGTTTCCCGCTCCA
>NZ_JBYSYW010000033.1:0-69982 GCF_058783825.1 Pseudomonas sp. FW305-96 | reverse complement strand
AGCGGCATGGCGCAGGTTGAGGAAATGAAGCAGCTGCGTATTTCGGGCAATCGGACGGTGGCGGTTGAGTTGACCACTACTGCGCGGGTTAAACCCAGCTTGCTCGGGTTGCTTACCTCAGGCGGGGGCGGTGGTTTGAACGCCGGGATGCTGTGGTTCAACGTGATCTCGCTGAAGACGGCTTACAACAGCCTGCAGAAAAGCAATGCGCCGGAATACACCGCCGGGTTTGCGGCGTCGATTTCCGGGGTGATCGGTGCGGCTGCGGCGACATTGGTTAGCGTGAGAAAAACGCAGCAAGCAGTAATGCTGCGATTGAGTGCGACGGCGCCAGGGATGGCCTTTGGTAACGGCGTGATCAAGTTTTTGGGGAGTAATCTGTTTGCTCGTTTAGCAGGCTACCCTGCAATTGGCTTTGGCTTAGTCTCAGACGGTTTAAAGGCGTATCGCCAGTACAACAACGGTAATTTAACTGCCGCTATCTATACAGCTAGCGGTGGCCTGACAATGGCCGCGGGTTCTGTGGTCGCCCTTGAAGCAGGACTCGCAGTAGCGGGAGCTACGTCAGTAGTGCCCTTTGCCGGGTGGGCCGCAGCTGGGCTAGTGCTACTAGGAATAGCAATTCTTGCCGGAGGCTTATACCTTCACGCCCAGGCGCATGCGCACCTGCACTCTCCTATTGAGTTCTGGGCAGCACGGAGCATTTTCGGCAATCGTAAAAACGATGGAGAGGTGCATCCCGAAATCGTACTGGATCATGAAAAAAAACTTCCTCCATTCCCTTATCTGCAGGACGAACTTAAAGCCTGGCATGATGTGCATTACGGACCAAGGCTAATATCCGCAGAAGAAGCGCGATCCTTTGGCATGACCGGGGTCGACAGTGGCTGGCATGAAAATAATTATTGGGCACCAGCGAACTGGACCGCTATCACCCATAACGAAGTCACCACCACACAACCCACCGTGGAATTCACTGTATTCCTACCGGGTTTCATCGTAGGCACGAGCGAATGGTCAGGTAGCTTGAGCAGCCTTCGTGAAGACGGAGAAATGGTCGTCTTTCCACTTGCTGCTGTTTGCTACATTATAGGCGCCGGCTTAATCCTGAACTTCAAGAACACCATAAACAACCAAACTCATGCCTCACTTTATTTAGCCTATAGCTCCAACCAAGGCTTGAATGAAGAGAATGAGGTTAGTTCAATTTTTCGTCTCGAGCGCTAATAATGTCAGTCATTTGGGCACTTAATATAAATTCGGATTCCGGATACAAACCCGCCATTACTGGACAGTTAGCAAACCTGTCTGGAGATACATTAAGCCTGCGAAATCCTTGGGTAACAGACTCCGTATTTATGGGGAAAATCTATACCGCGCTAATCATCGGAGTAATGACTGGTATTTACCCAAGCCTTCTATCAATCAAAATATTAAACCTCGACACCCTCAATCTTGCTTTCATAGCCATAATGACACTTACACCCTTCGTTTTTTTCCCCTTCTTGCTTTATAGAATCTATTTTATAAAGAATCTCTCCGAATTTTACTTCAACCGTGCAACCAAAAAAATATACTACCAGCGAGGAAGAAAGCTGTTCACTTTCGACTGGAACACTACAGGCGGTGGCTTTTTCAAGCGAACTGAATATGGTGGCGCATCCTTCAGCACTTCCTATGCACTTGCCTTTGCTCCCTACAGAGAAGACGGCAGCCTCCACCAAAAAGACTGCCTCTGGGTCGACAGCAACGAGCCCACCGAACCGGGCTTCAAACACGTCGCCGAAGTCTGGGAATACATTCGTCACTTCATGAACCACGGCCCGGCCAAACTCCCACCTCCCGGCGAACCCAACTGGTGGTACCGACCGCTTCATGCCATCTGCCTGACCCCGGCAGAAGCCTGGCGCCACTACGCCCCCTGGCGAACCGGCGAGCCCGGAGAAATGCAGGGCAAGAAGAACTGGCAACTGCCGTTCTGGGCCGTGTTGTTCCCCTACAACCTCGGCCTTGCCCTCTGCTGGTACGGCGTATGCCGCCTCTTCAATGTCCGGGCTGCACCGCCTCCACCAGAGGCCTTCGAGCAAGCCCCTGTTCAACCAAAAAAAGGAAACTGCAAATGAAACCCATCGTACTCGTAGGCCATCGTCATAGTTGCCCTATCCATGGCGAAGGCACCGTAGAAACAGGCGCAAGCGCAGCATTCGTGGATGGCAGGGCAATAGCACGCGTCGGCGACCGAATCAGTTGTGGCGCTATCATCGAAACCGGTGCTGGCAGCACGATCATCGAAGGCCAACCGACGGCAAGGGAGGGAGACACCACCAGCCATGGCGGAACCTTGGTCGAGGGTGATCCGGGTTGGCTGATTGATTGACAGCAAAGCCGGCAGATGGCTTTGACAAGAACGAAAAAAGACGCCGAAGCGTCTTTTTTTGAGAGCTCAAAGAATTCTAAGAATTCTTTGAGCCAATATTTGGAGCGGGAAACGAGACTCGAACTCGCGACCCCGACCTTGGCAAGGTCGTGCTCTACCAACTGAGCTATTCCCGCGTCGTGATGGGTGCCATTCTAGCGATTTACAGAACGGCGTCAACCCCTTGATTCAAAAAAACTTTTACTTCTGCTCCGAACCTTCGCGCAGGTGCGGCCAGGCGGCCACCAGGTAGTGCACCATCGACACCAGGGTCAGTCCCGCCGCCACCAGCAGCAAGCCGTAGCCCAGCACCACCCAGAAGGTCAGCAGCGGCGGGTTGGCCAGCAGGATCACCAGCGCCAGCATCTGCGCGGCGGTCTTCCACTTGCCCAGGTTCGACACCGCCACATGGGCGCGGGCGCCGAGTTCGGCCATCCACTCGCGCAGCGCCGAGACCACGATCTCGCGGCCGATGATCACCGCCGCCGGCAGCGTCAGCCAGAAGTTGGCGTGCACCTGCACCAGCAGCACCAGGGCCACGGCGACCATCAATTTGTCGGCCACCGGGTCGAGGAAGGCGCCGAACGGGGTGCTCTGCTGCAGCCGACGCGCCAGGTAGCCGTCGAGCCAGTCGGTGGCGGCGGCGATGGCGAACACCGTGCTGGCGGCCATGTAGCTCCAGTGATAGGGCACATAGAACAGCAGGATGAAGATCGGGATGAGCAGGACGCGTAGAACGGTGAGCAGGTTTGGAATATTCATCGGTACGACTGGCTGCGAGTTGAACCCGGCATTCTACTCGCTATGCAGGCTGGCATAAATCGACTCGGCAAGCTTTTTACTGATGCCGGGGGCCTTGGCGATCTCGTCGACACTGGCGCGGTTGAGCTCCTGCAGGCCGCCGAAATGTTTCAGCAGGTCGCGGCGGCGCTTGGGCCCGACCCCGGCGACGTCCTCCAGGCTCGAGGTGCGCCGGGCCTTGCCGCGCCGGGCGCGGTGGCCGGTGATGGCGAAGCGGTGGGCTTCGTCGCGGATCTGCTGGATCAGGTGCAGGGCCGGCGAGTCGCCCTTGAGGGTGAACTCGTGGGCCACGTCGTTCAGGTAGAGGGTCTCGAAACCGGCCTTGCGGGTCACGCCCTTGGCCACGCCGAGCAGGGTGAGATCGGTAAGGCCGAGCTCCTGCATCACTTCGCGGGCCATGTTCAGCTGGCCCTTGCCGCCGTCCACCAGCAGCACGTCGGGCAGCTTGCCCTCGCCGTCCTTTATCCGCCCGTAACGGCGCATCAGCGCCTGGTGCATGGCGGCGTAGTCGTCGCCGGCGGTCACGCCTTCGATGTTGAAGCGGCGGTAGTCGGATTTGAGCGGGCCTTCCGGGCCGAACACCACGCAGCTGGCCACGGTGGCCTCGCCGCTGGAGTGACTGATGTCATAGCACTCCAGGCGCTGCGGCACTTCGTCCAGGCCCAGTACCTGGGCCAGCGCCTCGAAGCGGGCGGCCATGTGCTGGCGATTGGCCAGGCGGGCGTTGAGGGCCTGCTCCGCGTTGGTCACCGCCAGTTGCTGCCAGCGCGCCCGGGTGCCGCGCACACGGTGGCTGATGCTCAGCTCGCGGCCGCGCAGGGTCTGCACCGCCTCGCTGATGGCGGCGAAGTCGTCATGCACCACGTTGACGATCAGCTCGCCCGGCAGTTCGCGTTCGGCGTTGCCGAGGTAGTACTGGGAAAGGAACGCGGCCATGACCTCGGCCACCTCCTCCTCGATGCCCACCTGGGGGAAGAAGTTCTTGCTGCCCAGCACCCGCCCGCCACGCACGCTGATCAGGTGCACGCAGGCACCGCCCGGGTTGACGAAAGCCGCCACCACGTCGACATCACCGGAGCCGCCTTCCATGTACTGCTGGTCCTGGACGCGGCGCAACAGGGCGATCTGGTCGCGCAGCTCGGCGGCCTTCTCGAAGTTCAGGGCCATGGCGGCCTTTTCCATCTCGGCGTTGAGCTCGTTGCCCAGCTGCTGGCTGCGGCCCTCGAGGAACATCACCGAGTGGCGCACGTCCTCGGCGTATTCCTCGGGCGTCACCAGCCCCACGCACGGCCCCTTGCAGCGCTTGATCTGGTACTGCAGGCACGGGCGGGTGCGGTTGGCGTAGTAGCTGTCCTCGCACTGGCGTACCGAGAACGCCTTTTGCAGCAGGCTCAGGCTCTCGCGGATGGCGCCGGCGCTGGGGTACGGACCGAAGTAGCGGCCTTTGGCTTTCTTCGCGCCACGGTGGATACCCAGGCGTGGGAACTCCCCGTCGGACAAGAACACGTACGGGTAGGACTTATCGTCGCGCAGCAGAATGTTGTAGGGCGGCCGCCACTCCTTGATCAGCGTCTGCTCGAGCAGCAGCGCCTCGGTTTCGTTGGCGGTGATGGTGGTCTCGACCTGGGCGATGCGCCCCACCAGGGCAGCCGTCTTCGGCGCCAGCCCCGTCTTGCGGAAATAGCTGGCCAGGCGTTTCTTGAGGTTCTTGGCCTTGCCCACGTACAGCAGGCGTGCGTCGCCGTCGAACATCCGGTACACGCCCGGGCGACCACTGCAGGTCGCCAGGAACGCGCTTGCATCAAAAGGTTGTGACATGAGGTGTGCTTTACAGACTTGCGTCGACCATACCGTGGCGGACGGCCAGCAACGTCAGTTCGACGTCACTGGTGACCGAGAGTTTTTCGAAGATCCGATAACGGTAAGTATTGACGGTCTTGGGTGACAGACACAACTTGTCAGAGATGATCTGCACCTTCTGACAACCGACGATCATCAGCGCAATCTGTATTTCCCGTTCGGACAACGCATCGAACGGCGACCCCTGGGGCTGGAATGACTTGAGTGCCAGCTGCTGGGCAATCTGCGGGCTGATGTAGCGCTGACCGGCGAAGGCCAGGCGGATGGCCTGGACCATCTCGTCGAGCCCGGCGCCCTTGGTCAGGTAGCCCGCGGCACCCGCCTGCAACAGGCGGGTGGGAAACGGATCTTCCTCGCACACGGTCACCGCGACCACTTTGGTGTCCGGATGACTGCGCAGCAGTTTGCGCGTTGCCTCCAGGCCGCCGATCCCTGGCATCTTCACGTCCATCAGCACCACGTCCGGCTTGAGCTCGCGGGCCAGTTTGAGGGCGGACTCGCCAGAGTCCGCCTCCCCCACCACCTGCAGCCCGTCGATGTCGGCCAACATGCGTGTGATGCCGGTACGCACCAGATCGTGATCGTCGACCACCAGGACCCTAATCAAGCAGACACCTCGTCAGTGGGGCGATTGGATCCCGCCACCTTAACAAAATTTTTCACAACGAACCTAGCGCAAAGCGTCATGGAAATATGCCTGACGGTCAGGCCGGCGCATGCGCAGCCCTTCATGGCCACCTTCTTCACCCGCGAGGCGGTTGAGCAGGTGCCACACCGCAGCCTGGTCGGCCGACGGCAGGCGGCGAAAGGCGCCTAGCAGGCGATTCTCATCCGAGGTCAGGCTGTCCAGGGGTGCAGGGGTGTGCACGCCGCTCAGCACATACAGCGCATCCACGCCGCGGCTTGCGACCGCCGCGAGGTAGTCCATGCGCGGCGTGCGTTCGCCGCTTTCGTACTTACCCTGGGCGTTGGGCTCGACACCGCCGATATCGCCAAATATGCGCTGGGTCAGCCCCAGGCGTTCGCGCTCTTCTCTGAGTCGTGGACCAAATCCGTTCATCTGCTTGCCTCCTTTGCATGAATGGAAGACGGGTGCATCCCGCACCCGAGTGAATGTCTGCACAATCGTCCGGCACTATGCCAATTGGATCCAATCGTTGCAAGCCATCATTGCGCCACGCCCTGAATCAGGGGGGACAGAAGACATGGCCAACACAGTGGGTTCAGCATTGCCGTCTGCAGGCTTTGCATCGCCCGCGCAAGGGGTTTGCCGGCGATGGCGGACAACACGAAAAAACTTGAATGACATTAATCGGCCAGCAGAAACCGTACGGGACAATCCACTGCAAGAATCACGGAAAACCACCGTTTTGACGCCATTATGTCGACACCAATTAGATAATCATTTTTTTGACGCCCAACTTTCATCAAACTTTAAATTGTTGTTTTTTAAGGGATTTTTAACTAGCAGCACAAACTTTAAGAAAATTCAAAACAAACTAACAAACAACCCTTGCCGCACTATCAGAAAACTCCTTAGTATGTAAAAAGACCACCACGAAACAGCCTGCACCGCTACTTATCTAGCGCGGCTTGATCCTGCGCGTCTGGCATTTGCATAACTTCTTGAACTGAGTATCTCGGCCGGCCTTGCGCCGCGCCTGGGGAGAGGGATCTATGAACATCAGTATCTTCGGACTTGGCTATGTGGGGGCGGTTTGCGCCGGTTGCCTGTCGGCACGCGGACACCAGGTGCTGGGGGTGGACGTCGCCCAGGCAAAGATCGACATGATCAACCAGGGTCGCTCGCCCATCGTCGAGCCGGGCCTGGAGCAACTGCTGCTCGACGGTGTGCGCCAGGGGCGCCTGCGCGGCACCACCGATGTGCAGGCGGCGATCCTCGCCACCGAGCTGTCGCTGCTGTGCGTCGGTACCCCGAGCAAGGCCAATGGCGACCTCGACCTGGTGTACATGGAGGCGGTGTGCCGCGAGATCGGCGCGGCCCTGCGCGACAAGGCCAGCCGCCACACCGTGGTGGTGCGCAGCACGGTACTGCCGGGCACGGTGAAGAACGTGGTCATCCCGCTGCTCGAGCAGGCCTCGGGCAAGCAGGCCGGGCGCGACTTCGGCGTTGCGGTCAACCCGGAGTTCCTGCGCGAGAGCACGGCGATCCAGGACTACGACTTCCCGGCCATGACCGTGATCGGCGAACTCGACAGCCGTTCCGGCGACCTGCTCGCCTCGCTGTACCAGGGCCTGGACGCGCCGGTGATCCGCAAGTCGATCGAGGTCGCCGAACTGATCAAGTACACCTGCAATGTCTGGCACGCCACCAAGGTCAGCTTCGCCAACGAGATCGGCAACATCGCCAAGGCCTCGGGGGTTGATGGCCGCGAAGTGATGGACGTGGTCTGCCAGGACTACAAGCTCAACCTGTCGCGCTACTACCTGCGTCCGGGCTTCGCCTTTGGCGGTTCGTGCCTGCCCAAGGACGTGCGCGCCCTCACCTACCGCGCCAGCCAGCTTGACGTGGCGCACCCGCTGATCGGCTCGATCATGGCCAGCAACCGCAGCCAGGTGCAGGCTGCCTTCGACCTGGTGACCCAGGCCGGCAAGCGCCGCATCGCCCTGCTGGGCCTGGCCTTCAAGGCCAACAGCGACGACCTGCGCGAGAGCCCGTTGGTAACCCTGGCCGAGCAACTGATCGGGAAAGGTTATGAATTGCGCATCTTCGACGCCAACGTCGAGCATGCACGGCAGTTCGGCGCCAACCGCCAGTACATTGAGCAACAGATCCCTCATGTCAGCGCCCTGCTGCGCAGCGACCTGCAACAGGTGATCGATGAAGCCGAGGTGATCGTGCTGGGCAACAACGACGAACGCTTCGTGCAGGCGCTCGACGCCGGCAAGCAGGTGATCGACCTGGTCGGCTTCATGGCCGGCGGCAGCAACGCCCAACACCACGGCATCTGCTGGTAAGGCACGCCGACGCCCGCCCCTGCGGCGGGCCCCGACCCAAGGAGCTACAGCGCCATGGAACGACAACGACAGCGGCCTCTCGCGGCCCCGGGGTATCTGCGCGCAGCAGCCACCTTCTGTGCCTGGGCAATGCTCGCCGGGCTCATCGCGCTGGCCGCGCAGATGGTCGCGCCGCAGTACCTGGACCCCGGCCACCACCAGTTCATCTTCATCATCGGCACCCTGGGCATGTGGCGCTACGGCAACGCCATCGTCCATTACCTGCGCGGCATGTACTTCCTGCACTGGCGCTTCCCGCGCCTGCGCCGCCGGGTCGAGCGGCTGGGCGACGCGGCATTGCCATCACACATGTTCATGGTGGTAACGAGCTTTCGCATCCCCACCCACACCACCTTCAAGGTGTACCAGTCGGTGTTCCAGGAGGTGCAACGACTCAAGGTGCCGTGCACGGTGATCGCCTCGATCGTCGAGAAAGGTGACGAGCAGTTCATCAAGGACATCATGCGCGACGAGGTGCAGGGCCGCGACGACATCCGCCTGGTCATCGTCCGCGCCCGCGGCACCGGCAAGCGCGATGGCCTGGCCCATGCCTTCCGTGCCCTGTCGCGGCAGATGCCGCTGGAGGACGCGGTGGTCGGCGTGGTCGATGGCGACACCATGATGCTGCCCGGCTGCGTCGAGCGGGCGGTCAAGCTGTTCGCCGTGCTGCCCGAGGTGGGCGGCCTGACCACCAACGAGTTTTGCGAAGTCGAGGGCAGCCGCTGGATGCGCCAGTGGCATTCGATGCGTTTCGTGCAGCGGCACATCAACATGTGCTCGATGGCCCTGTCGCACCGGGTGCTGACCCTGACCGGGCGGCTGTCGTTCTTCCGCGCCGGGGTGATGACCGACCCGGCCTTCATCCGCGACGTCGAGGCGGATTTTCTCGAGCACTGGCGCCTGGGACGCTTCCAGTTCCTCACCGGCGACGACAAGTCCAGCTGGCTGAGCCTGATGCGCGCCGGTTGGGACACCTTCTACGTGCCCGACAGCCACACCCTGACCGTCGAGCACCCACCCAGTGACAGCTTCTGGGTCGCCACCCGCCAGTTGATGTTCCGCTGGTACGGCAACTCGCTGCGGCAGAACTTCCGCGCCACTGCCCTGCTCGGCCGCGCGCGCCTGGGGCTGTTCACGCTGTACGTGCTGCTCGACCAGCGGGTGTCGATGTGGACCTGCCTGATGGGCCTGACCGCCTCGGTGGTGGCGGGCCTGGTGTTCGGTATCCAGTACCTGCTGGTGTACCTGTTCTGGGTGCTGCTCTCGCGCAGCCTGGTGACCGTGCTGTTCATCTTCGCCGGGCACCCGGTCAGCCCGATGTACCCCTTCGTTCTCTATTACAACCAGATCGTCGGCTCGCTGATGAAGGTCTACGCGATGTTCCACATGGACCAGCAACGCTGGACGCGGCAGAAGACCACCCTGGCCACCGGCAGCGTCGACTTCGACGCCAGCCTCAACCGCTGGTCCTCGAAGGCGATGCTGTGCTCCTCGATCGCCATCTTCTTCGGGGTCATCACCGTGCTTCTAGAACTCACGCAACGTTAAGGAAAGGCGCCTGCACATGAGTACTTCCAATACCCCCGCGGCCCCGGCCAACATTGTCCACGAAGCCATCGACGAGCGTCAGTACGTGCGCACCCGCATGAACGCCCGTGTACACCTGCGCGGCGCCGTGGGCGAGCCATTCGAAGCGGACCTTGCCGACATCTCGCTCGGCGGCATCGGCCTGCTGCACGAAGCGCCGTTGACCATCGGCGCGCTGTACGACGCGTCGATCCAACTGCGTCTGAACCAGGTCGACCTGGCGATCGAAGGCAAGGTGCGCATCGTCTCCCAGCGCGGCAAGGAGGTCGGCGCGCAGTTCGTCGACCTCGACGCACAAAAACGCGACATCCTGCGCTACCTGATCAGCGCCTACCTGTCGGGCGAGGTTGCCGACATCAACGGCCTGTTCAACGTGATGCAGCGGGAAAACTACATCAAGGCGCGCAAGCACCAGCAAGCCCGCGCGCGCACGCCGGGCGAGCGCCTCAAGGCCATCGCCGGCACCGCGCTGTACACCGCCACCGGCCTGGCCGCGCTGGGCTTCGTCGGCTACAAGGGCTATCTGCTGTTCTTCCGCATCCCGGCGCTGCAGGCCACGGTGGCGAGCAACGCCCAGGTCATCAGCATGCCGGACAACGGCTACGTGAAGTACCTGCTGCCCGCCGGTGCGAGCGAAGTGCAGGCCGGCCAGCCACTGGCGAACATCTCCACCCAGCTGGCCACCAGCTTCACCAGCCCGGCGGACATGAAAGCCCTGGCCGACCTCGCCCCGGGCGACCTGCAGGCGTTGTTGGGCCGCGCCAGCGTCGAGACGGTGATCAACAGCCCGTGCGACTGCCAGGTCTGGTACCCATCGCAACCGCTGGATGGTTATGGCTACAAGGCCGCGCCGATGATGCACCTGCTGCCCAAGGGCGAGGCCATGTTCGTGCGCGCCAACGTGCCGTTCGACAAGCTCGCCGATGTCAGCCGCGTGCGCTCGGTGGACATGCAGGTGTTCGGCCTCGACCAGCACTTCAGCGGCAAGGTGGTGGACGCCCGCTCCGACGAGCTGAACCACAACCTGGCGCTGACCATCCAGCCGGACAGCCCGCTGCCGGCGGCTGCCTACCAGAAGGCCGTGGCGGTCGACCTGTACCTGGGCCTGCCGTTCGGCAGCGGCAACTGAGGGCCGGTCATGAACGCCAAGAACGCCCCGCGCCTGTTGCTGGCCGGCCTCGGCCTGGTCTGCGCAGGCAGCGGCTGGGCCGGGCAGAGCCTGGAGCAGATCCGCTACGCGCTGTACAAGGACCCGGGCGCCGACGTCACCAGCGACCTGCGCGCCCTCGCCGAGCGTGGCGACCTGGCCTCCAAGCAACTGCTTGGCGATGTGCTGGCCAACAGCGACAGTGCCAGCCGCCAGGACATCGTGAGCCTGTATCAGGAGGCCTTCGCCGACGGCCACGGCCAGATCCCGGCGCTGGCCTCGCTGGCACGCCTGCTCGACCGCACCCCGCGCCTGCAGCGCAGTCACGAAGCATGGGTGCGCCAGGCCCTGGCCCGCTACCCCAACGACCGTGATCCGCGCAGCACCAGCACTAGCCTGGAGGTGTTCCTGGTCTATCCGCAGCTGTTCCCCGGCGAGCGAGCCGCCGAACTGCTGGCGCTGTACGAACAGAGCTGCCTGCTCAACTGCCGCCCGGAGCTGTATCGCGCCGTGGTCGCCGACCGCCAGGGCGACCGCGCCGCGGCCGAGCGCTGGTACCAGCAGGCGGCACGCATCGACCCGCGCGGCATCGAGCGTTACTACCGCTTCCTCGGCGAGCGCCAGGACCCGGCCTTCCTCGCCTTCGCCCGCAGCCTGGAGCCGGAGATGACCAGCCTGCCGGTGGAGGTGGTGCAGCGCATCGGTGCGCTGCTGGACAGCATCCACGGCACCACCCGCGCCGAACTGGACGCCGAACGCGAGCAGCGCCAGGGCCGCGCCATGGGCGCCAAGGTCGAGCCGACGGCCGAGCAACTGGCCCGCGACAAGGCCGACGACCAGCTGCGCGCCGACGGCATCGCCGAGGCCCAGCGCTGGCTGGACAACGCCGTCGCCCGTGGCTACCTGCCAGCGCTGGTGGCCAAGGCCAACTTCATGATCTCCAACCCCACCGAGCACAACGCCGAACAGGCCCAGGCGCTGATCACCCAGGTAAGGGCCAAGGACCCGACCCGCGCCAAGGCATTGGATGCCCAGTTCTACATGGTCAATAACTGGCTGACCCTGGACCCATACAAGGCCCATGCACTGATCGACGAGCTGATCGCCGCCCACTACCCGGACGCCCACCTGCTCCTGGGTGACCTTTACAGCAAGGGCGGCCTCGACCAGCCCGACCAGGAGCGCGCCCTGGCCATCTGGCGGCAACAGGCAGAGCAGGGTTCGACCGCCGCCTGGTACCGCATGGCCACCGTGCACCTGCGCGGCCGGGCCATCTGCCACGACCCGGTCAAGGCCTACACCTACGCCCGCATCGCCCTCGACCTCGGCGAGACCCGCGCCCGTGGCCTGATCAAACGGCTGGACAAGACCTTGCCCAAGGATGACATCGAGCGCGCCCTGGCCGTGCGCAACGATCTGTTGAAGGAGCCCACCCTGTGAAAGCGCACCCACCCCTGCTCGGCGCCCTGCTCGCCCTGGCGCCGCTGACGGTGCTGGCAGCCGAGGAAGTCACCGGCCCCGAGGCCGACAGCAGCGCGCCGATACGCGTCGCGACCGTTGACGGCAGCGAGCCGGTGATCACCTCGGAGTTCTTCAACAAGCTCACCCTGCAGACCGGCTACGGGCCGCAGGACTCCCAGGTCGGCCGCGACCGCGAGAGTTTCTACAGCCTGCGCTACGAGCCGTCGTTCGCCTGGTACTCGCCGGAAAAACGCTGGGCCAGGTGGATGGTCTATGGCCGCTTGTGGCTGAACTACGACTCCAGCCAGTCGAGTAACCTGGCGAACGAGTCGACCAACAACAATGCCCGCGAACAACCCGAGGGCTGGTACGCCGAACTGCGCGAGCTGTACGTCAAACGCAACCTGATCGGCGACGACCCGCGCTTCTCGCTGTCGTTCGGCCGCCAACGTTTCGCCGACGACTACGGCATCTGGTGGGACGACAGCCTGGAGTCGGTGCGCTTCGACTACCAGGACACCTTCTCCGACGCTTTCGTCGCGTTCGGGCAGAAATTCCACAACTACAACACCGACGTCAATTCGCTGGCCGCGAGCGAAGAGCGCACGCTGTACCTGATGGGCCAGTACGCCTATCGCTGGAGCCCGAACAACCAGGTCGGGGTGCGCCTGATGCAGGAGAACGACCGCAGCGACCACGACGTCGACGATCGCTACGACTTCAAGGGCTGGCGCTACGGACTGTTCTTCAAGGGCGACAACCTGCCCCTGGCCACTGACTACCACCTGGAACTGGCGGCCCTGGACGGCAAGATGGACAACACCGCCGGCAACGGCATCATCAGCACCGGCCACGCCAGCAAAGGCTGGGCGGCGCTGGGCGAGGTCGGCAAGCGCTTCGAGACGCTGCCCTGGACCCCGCGCCTGGCGTTGCGCGGCGGCCTGACCGACAAGCCGGACGACGACAACGACGGCTTCCGCCTCAACCCGATCCAGTCCGACCGCATCACCCGCCAGGGCTCGTACAGCACGCGCCTGACCAGTGCGTTCGTCGCCCTCGACCTGCGCAACCTGAGTTACTACGGCTTCGCCCTGGAGACCCGCCCCACCGCGCGCAGCGCCCTGGACCTGCGGGTGACCCAGCTCAACCTGCGCGACGAGGGCGGCGCGCTGCCGATCCGCATGGCCGCCGATGTCCGCGCCCGACGCCAGAGCGAACTGAACGCCGGGCTGCACGGCAAGGGCGACAACGTCGGCCAGATGATCGACCTCAACTACTACTGGAAGATGTTCCCGGTAGCCCTCGACGGCAAGCACCTGGACGTCAACACCCTGGTCAGCGCCAGCTACCTCAACGCAGGCAGCGCGCTGGACAGCGGTGACGACTACCAGCTGAGTGTCGGCGTGGTGATCAGCTACTAAGGACGGGCCTGCATGATCTTCGCCTCCAACGTATTCCTGTTCCTCTACCTGCCGCTGTTCCTGGCTATCTACTACCTGGCCCGGCCGCGGTGGCGCTCGCTGGTGATCGTTGCCGCCAGCTACGTATTCTACGCCTGGTGGCGCCCGGACTTCCTGCTGCTGTTCGTCGCCATCACCGCCTGGAACTACGCGTTCGGCCTGGGCATCAAGGCACGCCTGGACGCCGCGGACAAGCCTTGGGCCCTGCGCCTGCTGTGGTTGGGCGTGGCCGGCAACCTGGCGACGCTGGGCTACTTCAAGTACGCCAACTTCGGTGCCGAGATGCTGGCCCTGCTGCTGGCGCCGCTGGGCATCGACACCTGGACCCTGGAGAACATCTTCCTGCCGCTGGGCATCTCGTTCTATGTGTTCCATGCGCTGAGCTACATCGTCGACATCTACCGCAAGGACGCCACGCCCACGCGCAGCTTCATCGACTTCGCCGCCTTCGTCGCACTGTTCCCGCACCTGGTGGCGGGGCCGATCCTGCGCTACAGCCAGCTGGCCCCGCAGTTGCGCCAGCGCAGCCACTCGCTGGAGCTGTTCTCGCTGGGCGTGTGCCGGTTCATGCTCGGTTTCATCATGAAGGTGCTGATTGCCGACCGCCTGGCGCCGATCAACGTGCTGTTCATCGGCGAAGGCAGCCTGCAGTTCAGCGATGCCTGGTTCGGCCTGGTGGTGTCGACGCTGCAGCTGTATTTCGACTTCGCCGGCTACAGCCATATGGCCCTGGGCCTCGCGCTGATGATGGGGTTCCGCTTCCCGGAAAACTTCAACCAGCCTTATGTGTCGCAAAGCATCACCGAGTTCTGGTCGCGCTGGCACATGACCCTGGCGCATTTCCTGCGCGACTACGTCTACATGCCCCTGGTGCGCAAGCGCGTGGCCGGCGCCCTGCCGGCGCTGGTGTGGACCATGCTGCTGTCGGGCCTGTGGCACGGGGCGAGCTTCGCCTTCATCTGCTGGGGGCTGTTCTTCGGCATCGGCATGGTGCTGGAGCGCACGTTCGGCCTGGCCACCAAGGTCAGCACGCCGTACCGCCTGGGCCGCAACCTGCGCACCGCGCTGCTGATCATCCTGAGCATGCCGCTGTTCTTCACCATGGACCTGCGCCACAGCCTCGACATCTACCGGGCGCTGCTGGGCCTGAACGGCTTCGGCTCGCTGGAGCTGTACGTGCTCGGCGCCTCGAAGATGGCCATGGCCTTCGCCCTGGTGGCAGTCGCCTGGCTGATCCTGGCCGGGATCAACAACGTGCGCTTCTACGCCGGCAACCAGGACGGCTACTTCATGCGTCATGTCGGGGTGCTGCACAGCCTGCTGCTGTGGGCGGGCTTCCTGCTGGCGCTGAGCAGCCTGGCGGCCAGTTCGTTTTCGCCGTTCCTGTATTTCCAGTTCTAGGAGAGTGCCGTGTACCCGGTGATGAAGACGGCCAGCAAGGCCAACGGTGTGATATTCGCCCTGGCGTTGGCGGCGATGTTCGTCTACTCGCTGCCGCCAGTGCTGAGCTTCGCCCGCGCCCAGACCGACAGCTGGAACCTGTTCGTCGACGGCAAGCTGTTGCGCAAGTTCGAGCAGGTCTACGACAAGCGCTTCTTCCTGCGCGAACCCTCGGTTCAACTGTGGGCCGACGCACGCTTCCAGCTGTTCGGCGAGGGCACCCAGGGCGTGGTGCTGGGCAAGGACGGTTGGCTCTACACCAGCCAGGAGTACCGCGTGCCCAACGACCTGGACGCCAACCTGGCGAGCCAGCTGAAACAGATCGCCCAGGTCGAGCAACAACTGGCCGAGCACGGCAAGCACCTGGTGCTGCTGCCCTTGCCGATGAAGCTGGATATCTATGCCAGCCATGCCGGGCGCGCCTTCGACCCACGGGTGGCCAGCCTCTACGACCGCTTCGTCGCCGACCTGCAACTGCGCCGCCTGGATGTGGTGCCGCTGCGTGACGCCTACCTGCGCAACCTGACCGGCCCGCGCCTGTTCCTCAAGTCCGACACTCACTGGAGCCCGGACGGCGCGCGGCTGTCGGCCTATGAACTGGCACGCCAGCGCCCGCGCCTGCTCGGTGACCAGGTGTATGTCTCGCACAAGGCCGGCGACAAGACGGTCAAGGGCGACCTGATGAACTACCTGCAGTTCGACCATGCCCGCCTGGCGCCACAGTTCGGCGGCAATCCGATCGAACTGTACGAAACCCTCAAGGCCGCACAGGGCAGTGACGAGCTGTTCGCCGAACAGGCGCAGAGCCTGCTGCTGGTGGGCACCAGCTACAGCAAGATCGACGATTGGAACTTCGTCGGTTTCCTCAAGGAAGCGCTCAACCGTGACCTGTTGTCTGTCGCCGTAGAGGCCCGAGGGCCGTTCGAGGCGATGAACCAGTTCCTCGCCAGCGACCAGTTGCACAACCCGCAGATCGACACCGTGATCTGGGAGTTTCCCCTGCGCACCCTGCTTGCCCATCGCCCCGGCGCGCTTGCCCGCGACGCCCAGCCCGCGCATTTCTGACGTCCCAAGGAGAACCTGATGAAGCTTTCGCCCCTGTTCACCGCCCTGGCCCTGACCACCGCCAGCCACACCGCTCTGGCCGCCGACGGCAATGCCGACCTGTACGACGCCGTGGCCCCGGCCGACTCGGCCTTCGTGCGCGTGCTCAACCTGTCCGACAACAGCATCGACGTGGCCCTCAGCGGCAAGCTCAATGCGCAGAAGGTCGCCCCGGGGCAGCTCAGCGGCTACCGTTTCGTGCCGGCCGGGGTACACCGGATCGGCATCGGCGCCACGGCCATCGAGCCGACCCTGGCGGCCAACGCCGCCAGCACCGTGGTGTACGACGGCAAGCAACTGCAGCTCATTGCCGACCAGTATGTGAACGAGCCGAAGAAGGCCCAGGTGGCCTTCTACAACCTGACCCCGGCCCAGGCCACGCTGCGCACCGCCGACGGCAAGCACGAGGTGGTCAAGGCCCTGAGCAAGGGCCAGACTGGCGCGCGCATGGTCAACGAAATCAAGATCGACTTCGCCGCCTATGTCGGCGGTCAGGAAGTGGCCAGCTTCGACGAGTTGTTTCTCAAGAAAGGCCGCTCCTACAGCTACGTGCTGCTGCCTGGCAATCGCAGCCTGAGCCTGGCCAACAGCATCGACCCGACCGAGTGACACACCGCCGCAAGGATGACTGGCCCATGAACACCTTCCTCCCCCTTGGCCTGGCGGCCACCCTGGCGCTGACGGCCCTGCCCGGCCAGGCCGCCGAGCCCGCCCGGCCCGGCTGCGAGAACCTGCAGTGCATGGTCTGCCCGGCCCTGGCCGAACCGCAGCACTATGCCGAAGGGCGCATGAAGCTGATGCGTCAGATCGTCCCCGGCAAGGAGCGCTGGCTGTTCCGCTCGATGGTCGATCTGACCAACGACTTCGGCATTCCCGCGCCCATGCGCCCGGAGTTCGCCCGGCTGATGGACGCATTCCACCGCCAGGGTATCCAGGTGGCCATGGCGGTCCAGCCGACCCGCGGCCTGATGCACCGCGACAAGCTCTACACCGACCAGTTGCATGGCTTCGACTTCGAACGCGCCAGCCGCAACCTCAACACCTACCTGGGGCAACTGCGCCAAGGCGGCGCGCTGGTGGCGCCGATGATGCAGCTGGTGCGCCAGCCGCCTCAGGGCGAATACTTCTTCCGCCGCGACCACCACTGGACGCCGGCCGGCGCCGAGGCCACGGCCAGGTTGATGGCCGAAGAGATCCGCCGCCAGCCGTTCTACAGTGGCTTGAGCAAGAAACGCTACAGCACCGAGCCCGGCGTGATGGTACCCAAGGACGGCACGCTGAACCTGGCCCTGAGCTACATCTGCGGCAACAACTACGGGTTCCAGTACGTACGCGGCTACCAGACCGTGCCTGTGGCCGATAGCAGCGATGCCCTGTTCGACGAAGCGCCCGACCCTGAGGTGATCCTGGTCGGCGACAGCAATGCCGCGGCTCGTGAGGACGAGAGCAAGCAGTTCAACTTCGACGGCTACCTGAAACAGTACCTGCAGACGGATGTGCTCAACTATGCACTGCCCGGCGTGGGCGAGGACGGCTCGCTCCTGGAATATCTGCTGTCCGCCGACTACAAGCCCGAGGCGCCGCCCAAGTTGATCGTCTGGGAACTGCCGGCCAACTACCGGCTGGACTCGCCCTTGATGTATCGCCAGTTGGTGCCCGCGATACACGGTGGCTGCAAGACGTCCAAAGAGCTACTGGGCACGAAACTGCAGCGTCCGGCACTGCAGGTCGGCGAGCGCATCGAACTGCTGAGCAATGCCGGAAGTGCCCGGCAGGCGGTGTCCAAGGGCTTTCTCGACATCCGCCTGAGCGACAGGAACGTCAAGGACTTCTACATCATCGTCTATTACGACAACGGTGCCCGCGACAAGGTGTGGTTCCGTCGCGAGGCGGCGGTCGGTGGCGGCCAGTACTACCTGGAGCTGAGCCGGGCGCCCGAGTTCGCCGGCGCCAACCTGCTCTCGGTATTCCTCGAGCCGACCAAGGCCGGCACGGCCGCCACTGATGTGGAGACGCGCCTGTGCCTGTGAAATCGCTGACAGGGGTGCCCCTGCTGCTTGCAACCGCCCTGCTGCCCCTCCCCAGCCATGCTGCGCAAACCATCTGGCCCGCCCGCGCCACCGCGCAGTCGGCCCTGATCGCCGACTACCAGAGCCTGACCTGCAGCAAGCAACCGCCACCACCCTATACCGGCAGCCTGCACCTGCAGAGCAAGTACGACCAACGCGACGCCAGCAAGTCGACCTTGCGCGCCGCGCCCGACGCCGACAGCGAGCGCATTGCCCGGCAGGTCAAACAGTTCATCGCAGGCGTGATCCAGGCCGGCAAGCGCTTCCAGAAGGCGAAGAAGCCCCAGGAGGCCAACATGGCCCTGGCCTGCCAGGAGCAGTGGCTGGAGCATTGGGCGCAAGCCGGTGCCCTACTCGATCCGGATGCCAGCAACACCGGCATGGCGGCGCGCAAGTGGGCGCTGGCGGCCATGGCCGGCGCGGTGCTGCTGACCCAGGCGGCGGCCGACGGCAAGGTCCGCCTCACTCCCGTGCAGCACCGTTGGTTCAGCCAGCTTGGCGAACAGGTGATGCGCGAGTACAACCCGCGCCGCCAGTCCACCACCGTGTACTTCAACAACCACGACTACTGGGCCGCCTGGGCGGTGGCCGCCGCCGGCATGCTGGTGGGCCGCGACGATTTCATCCGCTGGGCCGACGGCAACCTGCGCCGGGGCCTGGCCCAGGCCGTGCGCAGGGGCGACCAGGCCTACCTGCCGCTGGAGGTGGCGCGCAGCAGGCTGGCTGCCAACTACAGCCAGTACGCCCTGGTGCCGCTGGTGCTGCTGAGCGAATCGGCGCGCGCCAATGGCCTGCCCTGGAGCGACGACGACCAGCGCATCCTCGACCAACTGGCCAGTTTCGCCGCAAGCAGCGTGCTCGCCCCGGACACCCTGCCCGAACTCAAGGGCCAGCGCCAGGCCGAAGTCGCGCCGTACAAGCTGGCCTGGCTGATCCCGTTCCTCGCCCGCCGGCCCGGGCACGCCCTCGCCCGCCAGCTGTACGACAGCGAGGACGGTGAGGTGGACAACTACAGCCAGATCGGTGGCCTGCTCAAACCGGCCTACCCCACCCTGCCTTGATCAAGGACGTTTCCATGGCACCGTTCAGCCGTTTTTCCCTCTCCTGCCTGGCCGCCCTGCTGCTGGCGACGACCGCCCAGGCCGCGCCGGTAATGGACACCCTGCCCCAGGCGCAGCACCAGCAACAGCTGGACCAACTGCGCCGCCAGGTCCGCCAGGCCGTAAGCTTCGAACAGGCCCGTCGAGCGCCTCCCGCAGGCCGCGCCAGCGTGAGCCTGCAACCGATGTTCTCGTCCCAGGCCGGCAGCTGGCCGTTCGAGCCATTCGTCAACAATGGCCTGTTCCGCGCCATCGCCGGCTACCAGGCGCACCACCCGCAGGCCGTGGTACTGCGCGGTGGCAGCATCACCCTGGCGCAACTGCACGACGCGCTGCGCGATCCGCGGGTGCTCAGGCCCTACAAGGATGGCTACCTGCTCAGCTACCCGCTGATGATCGGCGCCGATGCCGGGCTGCTGCTCGAGGGCGCCCATCTCTACCTGTACAGTTTTTCCGGCACCGCGCTGATCAACCAGGGCTGGTTGGGGCTGGAGCGTTCGACACTGGAGAGCGTGACCGGCGACAAACCGGGCAACACCGATCGCGCCTGGCGCCCCTTCGTGGTGGCCTGGGCCGGCAGCCACACCCAGGTGATCGGCTCGACGCTCCGGCGCCTGGGCTACAACGCCAACCTGTCCCGGGGCCTGAGCACCGCGCTGAGTACCCAGCAACCCGCCGGTACGCGCCCCGCCACGCTGCTGATCGAAAGCAGTCAGTTCAGCGAATTGTCCAGCGCGGTGGAGCTGCAACACAGCCAGGCGACCATCGCCGGCAGCCGCTTCGAAGGCTCGCAGCAATACGCCATCGACGCCCGCGACAGCCAGTTGCACCTGCATGACAATCAGGTGCGGGGCATCGACAACAACAGCGGCGTGCGCTTGCGCGGCCAGACCCGGGCGCTGGTCGAGGGCAACCTGATCCTTGGCGCCGCCAAGGCCGCCATCGAAATCAGCGACCAGCGCGGCGCCGTGTGGCTGGCGGGCAACCGTATCGGCGACAGCCGGGGCAACGGCATCCAGCTGCGCAACCTGGCGCCCACGCCCGAGGCGCCGCTGCTGATCGACGACAACCTGCTGGCCAGCAGCCAGGGCAGCGCGGTGGACGCCAGCGAGGTGGCGGCCCTGGCCCTGGTCGGCAATCGCATCGGCAACACACCGGAGTACGCCGTCAGCCTGCGCAATGCCACGCCCCTGCCGGGCCCGCTGCTGCTCAGTGGCAATCGCCTGGGACAGGTGGGCAAGGCGGTGGTGCGGGTCGAGGGACTGCGGGAGGTCGAGTTGGGGAACAATACCTTCGACGGCAAGGCGCTGCTGCAGAACCTGCTGGCCGGTGACCTGCTGGCGCTGCAGGGACAAGTGCTGGAGGCGACGCTGGTCCAGGGGCGGATGGTGCGGCTGCGTCAGTAGTAGCTCAGGCGACCGGGCGCTGCATCCGCACGAAACACTCGTCCATGCCCACTTCAACGAAGCCCCGGCGCTGGTACAGGCGCCGCGCCGGGTTGCTGGCGAACACCATCAGCCGCAGCCATGGCAGCCGGCGTTGCGCCGCCCAGGCGGCCAGTTCCTCCAGCACCCAGCCGCCCACGCCGCGGCCTCGATATTCGGGCAACAGGTGCAACTCGCGAATGAACAACGCCTGGCGATCCTGACTGAGGCTGCAGAACCCCAGTACCTGATCGTCCTCGACCACCAACCACTGTTCGCGCCAGCCCCAGGCCTCGTCGAAGGCTTCCTCGATCCACAGCAGGTCGAACTCGCGGTAGTACGGCAGCATGGCGCGGCGGGTAAGGTCGCGGGCAAACGTCAGGTAGTCATCGCTGGCGGGAATCAGTTCAAGGGGCATAGCACACCGGTGAACTGGCCGGGCTACGGCGCTCCAGCTCATCCTCCAGCCACCGGGCCAGGACCTGGGCATTGTTGTGCTCGGTATCCTTGCCAGCGTAGAGCAAGGTCAAATTGCCTTTACCGGCCAGGTCCAGCAACGGATACCAGTGCTCGGGGTGGGCGGCCAGTTCCTGCTGATAGCGCTGGACAAAGGCTGCAAAGTCCAATTCACCGGCGTGAAATGCCTTGCGCAGTGCATCGGAGGGCGCGACTTCGCGCAACCACTGCCCATGCAGGTCTTCCTTGCGCTTATTGCGGGGCCACAGGCGATCGACCAGCACGCGCTGGCCATCCTGCACCTCGACGCTTTCATAGACGCGTTTGCAGCGGATCATCAGGTACTCCTGCGACATCGTTCCCCTACCAGCCTAGGGCCTTCATTGATCGAGGTCACGGCCCGGTAACGAATTGTTTCTATGCTGTATACCTTCGGCACCACCGCCCGACGCCAACCGGAGCCCTCATGGCAACCCCGTCACTGGCCAGCCAGCCCGACCTGAGCCTGCGCCCCCCAGGCCCACTCCTTGCCCACAAACCCGGACGCGCAACCCTCACCTTGTTCTTCGGCCTGCTGCTGGCGGGCCTGGCCTACACCTTCTGGAGCCTCAAGCAGGATGTCAGCGCCAGCGGCACCGTCGTCACCACCGTCACCCCTTTCCTGTTGCTGGGCCTGGCCCTGCTGATCGCCCTGGGCTTCGAGTTCGTCAATGGCTTCCACGACACCGCCAACGCCGTCGCCACGGTGATCTACACCCATTCACTGCCAGCTTCGGTGGCGGTGGTGTGGTCGGGCTTGTGCAATTTCCTCGGGGTGCTGCTGTCCAGCGGCGCGGTGGCCTTCGGCATCATCGCCCTGCTGCCGGTGGAGCTGATCCTGCAGGTCGGCTCGACGGCCGGTTTCGCCATGGTCTTCGCCCTGCTGCTGGCGGCGATCATCTGGAACCTCGGCACCTGGTGGCTGGGGCTGCCGGCCTCGTCCTCGCATACCCTGATCGGCTCGATCATCGGCGTGGGGGTGGCCAACGCGCTGATGCACGGGCGCGATGGCACCAGCGGCGTTGACTGGGCCCAGGCCAGCAAGGTTGGCTACGCCCTGCTGCTCTCGCCCTTGATCGGCTTTGCCTGCGCCGCCTTGTTGTTGCTCGCCCTGCGCGCGCTGGTCAAGCGCCGCGAGCTGTACCAGGCACCAGAAGGCCAGACGCCGCCGCCCTGGTGGATCCGCGGCGTGCTGATCCTCACCTGTACCGGCGTGTCCTTCGCCCACGGCTCCAACGACGGGCAGAAAGGCATGGGCCTGATCATACTGATCCTGGTCGGCACCCTGCCGATGGCCTATGCCCTGAACAAGACCATGCCCAACGAGCAGGCCCTGCAGTTCTCGGCCGTCGCCGAGGTCACCCGCCAGGCGCTGGTACGGGCCGCGCCCGCGCCCGCCCCGGCCGATCCGCGCCAGGTGCTGACCGCGTTCGTCGCCACCCCGAAGGCCAGCCCCGAGCTGCTGCCGGCGCTGGCCGCGCTGACTGGCATGATCGGCGAGGAGGTCAAGGGCTATGGCTCGCTCAAGCGCGTGCCGGCCGAGGCCATGGCCAACGTGCGCAACGACATGTACCTGGCCAGCGAAGCCATCCGCCAGATCGACAAGCACCAGCTGGCCCGCTACGACGCTGATACCGCCCGCCACGTGCAGCTGTTCAAGCGCCAGCTGGACGACGCCACCCGCTATATCCCGCTGTGGGTCAAGGTGGCGGTGGCCATCGCCCTGGGCCTGGGCACCATGGTCGGCTGGCGGCGCATCGTGGTGACGGTGGGCGAGAAGATCGGCAAGGCCCACCTGAGCTATGCCCAGGGCGCTTCGGCCGAGGTGGTGGCGATGTGCACCATCGGCGCGGCGGATATGTTCGGCCTGCCGGTATCGACCACCCACGTACTGAGTTCGGGGGTGGCCGGGACCATGGTGGCCAACGGCTCGGGGATTCAACGCAAGACGCTGGTCAACCTGCTGATGGCCTGGGTGCTGACGTTGCCGGCGGCGATGCTGCTGGCGGGGTGCTTGTACTGGTTGCTGAACCAGATCCTCTGAGGAGGTGCGACGGGGGCTGCCGCGCAGCCCTCCGACGAGGTCATGCCGGAATCTTCAGGCCACGCTGCACGGCCGGGCGCTCGAGGAACCGCGCCAGCACCCGCTGCACTTCCTTGAACGTGTCGAATTCCACCAGCTCCCGCGCGTTGTAGCGCTCCACCAGGTTACGCACCCAGGGGAAGATGGCGATATCGGCGATGCTGTATGCATCGACCATCCACTCCCGCCCTTGCAGGTGGCGGTCGAGCACCGCCAGCAAGCGCTTGGACTCATTGACGTAGCGGTCTCGCGGACGCTTGTCCTCGTACTCCTTGCCCGCGAAGAAATGGAAGAACCCCACCTGGCCGAACATCGGCCCGATGCCGCCCATCTGGAACATCAGCCACTGCAGGGTCTGGTAGCGCTGGGCCGGGTCCTGGCTCAGCAACTGGCCGCTCTTCTCGGCCAGGTACTGCAGGATCGCCCCCGACTCGAACAATGGCAACGGTTGGCCCCCCGGCCCATTGGGGTCGAGGATCGCCGGGATCTTGTTGTTGGCGCTCAGGGAGATGAACGCGGGGCTCAACTGGTCCTCGGTTTCGAAGCTGACCTTGTGCACCTCGTAGGGCAGGCCGATTTCCTCGAGCATGATCGAGACCTTGACCCCGTTGGGCGTGGCCAGCGAGTACAGTTGCAGGCGCTCGGGGTGTCGCGCCGGCCATTTACCGGTGATGGGGAATGCGGAAAGTTCGGTCATGGGGGTGCCTTCGCGTTGGAAGCGTTCAATCTAGATGATCTTCGGCCATCCTGACCATCACCCAGTCGCGGTGCCGCTCGTCGCCGCAAGGGAAGATCGCCTCGCCCACCTTGCGAAAGCCGTTGCGCTGATAGAAACCGATCGCCCGGGCGTTCAGCTCATTGACTGTCAGGCGCGCCTGGCCATCGACCTGGGCCAGGGTGGTGGCGAGCAACAATTGCGCGGCGCCGGTGCCATGGGCGCAGGGTAGTACATAGCAGCGGGAGATTTCCGCCAGTTGATCGGCCTCGGCAATACCCAGCTTGCCGGGCGCCAGGTCGAGCATGCTGTAGCCCAGCACCTGGCCATCCCGCTCGACCACCAGCAACCGCTTGTGCGGGTGCTCCAGGTGCGCCTGGAAATGTTCGGGCTGGAGATGGTGGGCGATGTAGTGTTGCTGGGCGCTGACCGCGCTATCGGGCGGGCTGGCCAGGGCGAAGGTCGCCTGGCCGACAAGGCTCAGGGCCACGCAGTCTTCGTCACGGGCGGGGCGAATCTGGTAGGGCATGGCAACATCCTGTCGGGCAGCCGGGTCACGTTCGACAATGCCAGCCCCACCCCATGGGTGCAAGTTCAGGCGTCGCCATGGGCCTGGCGCTTGAGCTTCTCGGTGTCGACCCGCACAAATACCGAATCGGCGGTGACCGTCAGTACATCCCCGGCCCAGACCTCGCAGATCACCCGGGTCTTGCGCCCCAGCTCACCCTCGACCCGGGCCTTGAGCAGCAGTTCGACGCCCATGGGCGTGGGCTTGAGGTAGGTCAGGCCAAGCTGGCCGGTGACGCAGTCGATACGTGGCAAGGTGCCAGGTTCGCGGCCTTCGGCACGGTAGTGACAGGCCATGGCGGTCCAGTTGGAGTGGCAGTCGACCAGCATGGCCAGCAGGCCACCGTAGACCAGGCCGGGCCAGCCGGTGAAAGTCGGGTCGGGGGTATGCCGGCACGACAGGTGGATGCCGTCGGCGTCCCAGTGGCTCTGCACATGCAGGCCGCTGGGGTGGGAACAGCCGCAGCCGTAGCAGATGCCTTCGGGGGCGGCGAGTTGTTGCAGGGACAGGGCGTGCTCGGTCATACGCGTCCTTGGCTTGTTGGTGTTGGATAAGGAGGCTGGCTGCCGATGGTAGCGCCCTGCGCGGCCTGCGCCAATCCACGAGGCCTGGCCGCAGACAATACCTGCCTGACGGCAACCGCTCTGAACCGCGATTCAGCAAGATTCAGCCCACCCATCCAGACGATTGACTCTCTGCCCGTTCGGTGGTCAGATGCGCGCCAGTTTCAGGTGCCCTGCGCCGCCGCGCGCAAGGTGAAACGGGAAGCCGGTGAGTCGATACCACGACAAGTCCGGCGCTGCCCCCGCAACGGTAAGCGAGCGAACCCTTCGACAGACCACTGTGCACACGCATGGGAAGGTGAAGGTTACATGCCCCTCGCAAGCCCGGAGACCGGCCTGAGGCTTCACTTGGCAACCCGCGGTGGGCGGGCGCAGGCCGGTATTCGCGTGCGCGCCTGCGCGCGCTTCGCCGTTGCGTGTTTTCCACCGGGATCCATTCTTTCCTGCAGCAGTGGAACGACATGTCCCGTATCAACAAGCTTCACACCCTGGCGGCCTGCCTGGCCGTGTCCCTGCCGGCGCTGGCCGACGAGCAGCCCAGCCCTGCGCTCACCCTGCCCTCCACGGCGATCACCGACAGCCGCGACCCGCAGACCGTCGACCTGGCCACCCCCACCCAGGCCGGTTCACGCCTGAACCTCAGTGCCCTGGAAACCCCGGCGAGCACCAGCAGCATCACCGCCGCGCAGATCATGCAACGCAACAACACCACGGTGCAGGATGCCGTGACCCGCTCGCCGGGCATCACCTTCATCGGTACCCCTGGCGATGGCGGCACCGGCTTGTCGGCGCGCGGTTTCACGGGCCAGAGTTCGGTGATGACCCTGTTCGACGGGTCGCGCCTGTACGCCGGTGCCGGCACCCTCACCTACCCGGTCGATCCCTGGATGGTCGAGCGTATCGATGTGATCCGTGGGCCTGCCTCGGTGCTGTATGGCGAAGGCGCCACCGGGGCAACGGTCAACGTGATTCCGAAAAAGCCCTTCAGCGGTGATATCCGCAACCACCTGCGCCTGGGCTATGGCTCCTGGGACCGCCAGCAACTGGGGCTGGACAGCGGCGGCAGCCTGAGCGAGCGCCTGAGCTACCGCGCCACCCTGAACCAGCAGGCGGGCAACGGCTGGGTCGACCGCACCGATTCGCGCAGCCTGGCGTTTTCCGGCGCGCTGCGCTTCGATGCCAGTGACGACCTGAGTTTCACCTTGTCCCACGAACGCGGCGACGCGCAACCTGCCAACTACTACGGCACGCCGCTGATCGACGGCCATCTGCGCAGCAGCGTGCGCAACAAGAACTACAACGTCAGCAATGACGAACAGCGCTACCACGATGAATGGACGCGACTGACCAGCGACTGGAACATCAGCGACAGCATCAGCGCCAGCAACCAGCTGTACTACATCAAGAGCCGTCGCCACTGGCGCAATGCCGAGGAATACGCCTGGGATGCCGGTGTGATCCAGCGCGGCAGTTTCCTGGAGATCAAGCACAACCAGGAGCAGATCGGCGACCGCCAGAGCTTCACCTTCGATCACTCGCTGTTCGGCCTGGCCAGCAAGACCGTGGTGGGCGCCGAGTACAACAAGATCCGCTTCAACATTGACAGCAACTCGCCCTACGAAGATGGCTACACCGACCCGCTCGACCCTTGGCGGCCGGCACCCGGCGGGTTCCACAGTGCCGATCCGACGCGCCCGCAGACGCTGTCGAAAACCAGCACCTTCTCGCTGTTCGCCGAAAACCGCACGCAACTGACCGAGCGCCTGTCGCTGGTCACCGGCATACGCCGCGACCAGAACCACATCGACCGCAACGACCTGGTGAAGGACACTCGCGAAGACCAGAGCCTGCGTGGCGGCAACTGGCGCGCCGGCCTGGTGTACGCGCTGACTGACGATCTGTCGGTGTACGGCCAGTACTCCACCAGCGAGGATGGTGTCGGTGACCTGCTGACCCTGCGCCCGGAGCAACGCCTTGAACTGACCGAAGCCAAGCAGACCGAATTCGGCCTCAAGCAACGGTTCTGGGACGGACGCGGCGAATGGACGTTGGCGGCCTACCACATCGTCAAGAAGAAGCTGCCGGTGTACGACGTGGTCTCCAAGCGCAGCCAGCAGGCAGGCCAACAGACCTCCGATGGCCTGGAGGCAAGCCTGGAGCTGGCACTGGGCAATCAATGGCAACTGTCGGGTAACGCTGCCCTGGTGCGCGCCAAGTACGATGACTTCACTCAGCTCAGCCGAGGCGTTTCCTACGACCGGTCTGGCAACCACCCGCAGGACGTCCCACGTCGTACCGCCAACCTGTGGCTGAGCAAAGGCTTCGGGCAAAGCGTCGACACCGGTATTGGCCTGCGCTACGTAGACGCCCGCTATACCAGCGCCGCCAATGACCAACGCGTGCCGGGCTACACCGTGGTCGATGCTAACATCGGCTGGCAGGTGCTGCCCGACGTGCGCCTGGGCCTGCAGGTGAACAATCTGTTCGATCGCGAGTACGCCCAGTCGAGCTACAGCGGCGAACAGTGGCTGCTGGGCGCGCCGCGCTCGTATTTCGCCACGGTGGACTACAGCTTCTAGATCGGCCAGGTAACAGCGTGAGAGCGGGCTTGCCCCGCTCCCACAAGAGCCCAGGTCTGACGGCCATCGCGTCGTGCTTGAACATCATCGCGCCAACTGCTCGACTAGGGCCTACGCTCCGTCCACAAGCAGCGCGCCATGACCGACATCCCGCAGATTCCCGCAGCGCCCGTGCACGCGCTTGACCAGCCGCGCACCTTGCTGTTCCTCGCCTACCCGCAGATGGGCCTGCTCGACCTCACCGGCGCGCAGACGGTGTTCTGGGCCGCGACCAAGGCCCGCGCCGCGCGCGGCCTACCCGGCTACCGGGTGGTCACCGCCAGCCTCGAAGGGGGCCTGGTCCCCACCGCTGAAGGCCTGGCCGTCGCCACCGAGCCACTGGCGCCCTGGCTGCACGAGCCCTTCGACACGCTGGTCGTGCCCGGCGCCCCGGAGATCGTCCGCACCCTCCCCGATCACGCCGAGCTGGTCGCCTGGCTAGCCCAGGCCGCCCAACGCGCCCGACGTACCGCTTCGGTATGCAGCGGCACCTTCCTGCTGGCCGCCGCCGGCCTGCTCGATGGCCGCCGGGCCGCCACCCACTGGGCGATGTGCGATGCCCTGCACCGACGCTTCCCGGCCATCGAGGTGGATGCCGAATCGATCTTCGTGCAGCAGGATCAGGTATGGACTTCGGCCGGAGTCAGCGCCGGCATCGACCTGGCGCTGGCCCTGGTCGAGGCCGACTGCGGCCGCGAGGTGGCCATGCAGGTGGCCCGCGAATTGGTGGTATTCCTCAAGCGCCCCGGCGGCCAGGCGCAGTTCAGTGAGCTGCTCAAGGCCCAGGGCGAGGACAGCGACGCCTTCGAGACCCTGCACCTATGGCTCAGCGAGCATCTGGGCGACCCGCGCCTGACGGTCGAGCGGCTGGCCGAACAGGCGCGCATGAGCCTGCGCAACTTCACTCGGGTGTACAAGCACAAGACCGGGCGCACCCCGGCCAAGGCCATCGAGGTGTTTCGCCTGGAGGCGGCGCGCCGCTTGCTGGAGAACTCCGACCAGCATATCGAGCAGGTCGCCCGCCAGTGCGGGTTCGGCAGCGAGGAGCGCATGCGCCTGGCGTTCCAGCGCCACCTGGCGGTGACCCCGCGAGACTATCGGGCGCGCTTCGCCCGCAGCGTGCCGCTGGCCGAAATCCAGGGTTCTTTGGCCTAGGGGCAAACCGAGGGGGCGCTTAGCATCTGCACCACGCTTGTCGGGCCGCAATCCAGGCTCACCCACAAGGCGTACCCTTTTTCCACTGCCGCAGCGACAACATCGATAATCGCGGCATCCAGGAGCCCCTCATGAAACAGATCCTGATCATTGGCGCAGGCTTCGCCGGGCTGTGGAGCGCCCTCGGCGCCGCCCGCCTGCTCGACCTGCACAAACGCGACGACGTGCTGATCACCGTGCTCGCCCCCCAGGCTGAACTACACATCCGCCCGCGCTTCTACGAGCCGGACGTGCACACCATGGCCGCCCCCTTGCAGGCGGTGTTCGACGCGGTCAACGTGCGCTTCGTCAAAGGCACGGCCTACCACATCGACCAGGCCAGCCAGGAGGTGGCCTATCGTCAAGCGGGTGGTATCGAGGCCAAGCTGGGTTACGACCGCCTGATCATGGCCTGCGGCAGCCTGCTCAACCGCCCGGCGCTGGCAGGCTTCGACCAGCACGCCTTCGATGTCGACAAGATCGACTCGGCCACCCGCCTGGAGGAACACCTCAAGTCCCTGGCCGCCCGCCCAGACAGCCCGGCGCGCAACACCGTGGTGGTGGCCGGTGGCGGCTTCACCGGCATCGAGACCGCCACCGAGCTGCCCAGCCGGCTGCGGGCGATCCTTGGCGACAAGGTCAAGCCGCGCATCGTCGTGGTCGACCGCGGCGCGAAGATCGGCGCCGCCTTGGGCGACGGCATCCGCCCGGCCATCGAACAGGCATCGGCGGCGCTGGGGATCGAGTGGGTCTGTGGCGCCACGGTGGCGTCGGTGGATGGCGACGGCGTGCTGCTGGACAACGGTGAACGCATTGCCGCCAACACGGTGATCTGGACCGTGGGCTTCAAGGCCAACCCGCTGACCGAGCAGATCAGCGGTGAACGCGACCGACAAGGTCGCCTGCATGTGGACGGCCACCTCAAGGTCATCGGTAACTCGTCGGTATATGCCGCGGGCGATGTGGCCTACGCTGCCTGCGACGAGGTTGGCAACTTCGCAGTGATGTCCTGTCAGCATGCCATTCCGCTGGGTCGCTACGCCGGCAACAATGCCGCCGCCGAGCTGATCGGCGTGGCACCGATGACCTACAGCCAGCCCAAGTACGTCACCTGCCTGGACTTGGGCGCCTGGGGCGCGGTGTACACCGAAGGCTGGGAGCGCACCGTCTCGCCGCCGACGGACAAGGCCGAGGCCAAGCAGCTCAAGCAGCAGATCAATTCGGTATGGATCTATCCGCCGGCGGCCGACCGCGCGGCAGCGCTGGCGGCAGCCGATCCATTGATCCCGGTGGCCTGACGGTACATTTGCGCGCGCCTACAGGGCATCTCGAGTACCGACGATGATGCCCTGCTCACGCAACTGTCGCAGCATCTGCAGCCCCTGCTGCAGGTGCTGATCCCCCAGCGCCCGCAAGCGCTCGCGCCCGGTGCCGGGCAAGCCCACCAGCAGCTGCCAGGCCAAAGGCGCCAACCGGGCGAAGCGTACCTGCAGGTCGGCGTCGCGGTACACCAGCAACAAGGTGGGCTGCTCCGGCGCCTCGCCGGGCTGGTGCTCAGGGCCGATGCGCTCCACCGGCCAGCGGTAGGCCAGCACCCGGGCCACGCACGACAGCAACGGCTCGCCGGCCAGCAGGTCGCCGTCCGGGTCGTACGGCGGATCCTCGGCGTCGCTCAGGTACAACTGCGCTTCGATCCATTCGTAGTGCGCCAGCTCCAGCTGCCAGGGAGCGTCCGGCGCGACGCCCTGCAGGTAGTCGATGAAGGCTTCGGCTACTTCGGTGAACAGTGGCGTCTGGCTACGGTAATGGGCGTAGAAATCACGCACCCGGGCATGCCAGCGCTGATCGCCAAGGGTCCGGCGCATCACCGGAAAACTGCCGGCCAACAGCCCTTCGATGGCGCCATAGAACAATTCGCGGTAGACCTTCAGGCGCCGCGCTTCGATACCTGGCGGCGGCGGGTTGCCGACCGGGTCGCGCAGGTGGCGGGCCAGGGTGAACTGCTGGTTGCGCAGGGTTTCGATCATGGTCTTACGCTCCATGGGCACGTTGCACGTCGCGAATGCGTGCCGTCTCGGCCAGCAAGTCGGCCAGCGGGGGGTAGTTGAAGTCGCGCTCGAGCACGGTGGGTTGCGCGCCGAAGCGCTGGCAAGCATCGGCGAACAAGGCCCAGACATCCTCCTTGACCGGCGCGCCGTGAGTGTCGACCTTCAGGTCCGGCGCCTCGTCAAAGTGACCGGCCACGTGCATGCCCACCACGCGCTCGCGGGGAAGGCCGGCGAGGAAGTCCCAGCCGTCGTAACGGTGGTTGCAGGCGTTGACGAAGACATTGTTGACGTCCAGCAGCAGGTCGCAGTCGGCCTCGTCGAGCACGGCGCGGACGAAATCCAGCTCGGCCATCGCCTGGTACGGCGCGGCGTAGTAGCTGATGTTCTCCACGGCGATGCGCCGGCCAAGGATGTCCTGGGCCTGGCGGATGCGGGCGGCCACATGGTGGACGGCCTCGTCGGTGAACGGAATCGGCATCAGGTCGTAGAGGTGACCGTCATCGCAGCAATAGCTCAGGTGCTCGCTGTACATCCGCACCCGGTGGTGGTCGAGGAACTGCCGGGTGCGCTGGAGGAAGCCGAGGTCCAACGGCGCGGTGCCGCCCAGTGACAACGACAGACCGTGGCAGGCGATGGCAAAGCGTTCGGCCAGGCGCGCCAGGCCCTGCCCGAAGGCGCCGCCGACACCGATCCAGTTCTCCGGGGCGCATTCGAGGAAGTCCACCGCACCCGCCTCCATGGTCAAAAGGTCGGGCAGCAGGCCGCGGCGCAGGCCGAGACCGGTGTGCAAGGTGTGTTGGGGCATGATCGGAGGGTTCCGTATTGCAGGGATCGGCATCGCGGGGCCGCCCGCCCCCACAGGGCAGGTTCCGGTGGCAGCGGACTGGCCCCGCGACAGGCGTCAGGACTCGCCGGTCAGGTGGCTGAACAGCCCGTCGGGCATCGCCTTGCCATTGGCCTTGTAGATCGCCGCCAGGTGATCGTGGGCCTCCTGCTCGGAAATGAAGCCATCGTGGTTACGGTCGATCTTGTCGAAGTCGGCCGCCCGGTCCTTGGCCACGGCCAGGAACTCCTCGCGCGAGACCTTGCCATCATGGTTGCTGTCGGTGCGGGCGAACGAGGCGTCGCCGCACTTGCCCTCACCGCACTTGCCCTCGGCACCGGCCTTGGCGCTGGCGCCACACTTGCCCTCGCCACATTTGCCTTCGCTTTGCGTGACCTTGCCGCTGGCACCGCATTTGCCCTCGCCGCACTTGCCTTCGCCAGGGGTCTTGGCAGCGGCCAGCTGGTAGCCCTGGGCCAACGGTTCTACTGCGAAAGCGCTGTTGCCCAGGACCATGCCGCCGAGCAGGGTGGCGCCGAGCAGGCCGAGGGTTTGACGGGTCGTTTTCATGGTATCGCTCCACTGTGGTTGGAAAGTGGAGCCATTGAGCCGCAGCGGTGTGTCGCCGATGTATCGGTGCGGGCGTGGTTTTGTATGGCAGTGGGTCGGGGCGAGGCGCAGATACACAGAGATACACGGACGGCCTTCTGCCTCGCAGAAGGCCGTGGCAGAGGCGTCAGTCTTCCAGCGGCTTGGGCGGCGCGGCAGGTTTGGCGGGCTTGCTCGGCTTGGCCTTGCTGTCCTTGGCCTTTGGCTCGGCTGGCGCAGCGGCTACCGGCTCCGGCGCTGTCACTGCCTGCTCGCTGCCCGGCAATTCATCGACTGCCTTGAAAATAACTTGCGGGTCGAGCTTCTCGCCGCTGTCGTCGTCCTTGAGCACATGGCGCTCGCCATCCTTGCCCACCAGGATCACCTTGGTGCCTTTGCTGGCCCCCAGCTTGAGCTCTCGGATCAACGCCATGGTGGTCTGCTGCTCGAGGTTCTTGTCCTCACGCTTGCCCATCATGTTGGCGACGCTGTACAGCACCAGGCCACGCTCCTTGAATCCGGCCTGGGTCGCAGGCTTTTTCAGCGCCTCTTCCAGGCCACGCAGGGTCGGGTCGGCTGAACTCGGGGCAATGACCACCAATGGCCTGGCCTTGCCCAGTTCCCTGGCAAGCGGGGCATCGCTGTCGGCGGCGTGCAAAGGGCCGGCTACGGCGAGCAAGGTGGCGAGGGTCAGTGACCGAACGAGCATGCGCATCTCCTTATTCTCTCGATAAACCAAAGACTGCAGATCAGGGAGAAAGATCCGGGCCGGGAGCCTAAACCAAGTGTTCATCTATCTGCTTGGGTCAAAGGTAACCAGCGGTTTCCGCAACCCTCGCAGATCTTGCTGACACCCTTTACGGAATCACCACTCCCAACCTTGAGCGTAGTCCAAAGCCATCATGGTCCGAAGGGAACTCAGCGAACGAAGATTTCCTGCTCGGCAACTCGCTCCAATGCATGACGAGTCATTTCAAGCATCATCGTGCGCTCGGCTAGCGCCCGCGCCTCCTGTACCTGGCCGATCTGCTCCAGCCGAGCTGCTTCCGATAGACTCCGATCCGCCATCAATGCCTCCACGCGGGCGTGATAGGGCGCATTGAAGGCATCGAAGCGTGTCTGATAGACATGGCGCAGGTGCCGGCACCAAAAATCCCTCTCGGCCAACGACCGTGCCACCGTCTCGCTACTCTCTGCCGCCAGCACACGCTCACGCGCCTGCGCGACCTGCTGCATGCCGACACCTGCAAAGTCGCGGAACAACATATCATTGATCCGCAGCGGCAAGTCCAGATCGCGGCGCAGCGCCAGCCGATACGCCAGTACCACCTCGATTTCGTCCGGGTTCCCGCCTGCCGCTCGGCGTGCCTGAACATCTTCCAGGGCGATACGATCGACGGCGTCCAGCCGCCACAGCTGACGCCCAAGATGCAGCAAGGCCCGTTCACGATTACCCACAACGCTGCCCTGCTGCGCCTGCCTCACCAGCAAACGCACTTCCAGGTCGCTGAAGCGCAGGGTGATGCTGTCCTGGCAGGTGACATCGCGGGCGCAGGCGAACAGTTCATTGCATAGCTCTGCATCCGCATCCATCGCCTGGAGCATCTCCAGTACCCGAAAGGCGAGATCGCGGGCACCGACAGGGCTGCGAAAGTCGGCCGATTTCGTCAAGCCCGTGAGCAGGTCGAAAAACGCTTCGCCGTGTTCGTTGCCGTCCACCAGCGCCCAGGCCGAACCCAACTCATCGCGGTGCCTATCCTCGATCGCATCGAGCCAGCGCATACGCGCCGGGATGTCAGGCTCAATCAATTGCACAGGTGCAACCGGCAGAGCCAAGGCTGCCAGCAACCGCTGACGCTGCTCGGACGTCAAGGGGTTGCCCTGCAGCCACACCCGGCCCCTGGTCCAAAGCTGTGCTTGGTAAAAACCTTCGGGCAACGCGGTGAGGAGGTTGTCGCGCGCATCGAGCGTAACCAGCCGCTGGCACTCCAGCGTGCCGTGAGGCAGCTCGGCGATCCTGCTGCCGTTCAAACGCAGCTCGTTGAGCTGTGTCATCGCATGCACCGAGAACGTGCGCCCGAGCGGGTTGTGGGAAAGATTCAGGTAGGTGAGCGCTTCGCAACCGGCGAGCACCGCGCTTTGACCAGGATCCAGCGCGATCTGGTTGTTGTACAGGTCCAGGCACTGCAACTGGCGCATATGCTGCAATTGCGCCGGCAGACGAGTCAGCCTGTTGCCGGGCAGCTCCAGTACTCTGAGATTGGCAAACGCCTGGAGAAAACTGTCGGGAACCGCTTCCAGTTCCATGCCGCGCAATGACAGGATCGCAACGCGACTTAGACGGATTTGATCCGGCAGTTCCGGGAGGGCGCCTGGCCTGGCGCCCCTCTGGCTCCACCAGAGCTCGATAGGAGGGAAGCGATGAATGGACTCTTCGAACGTACTGCGTTGCCAGCACTGCATGAGCGCGTCACCGAAGTAGCGGCGCTGCTCCCGGGCCTCGCCACCCGAAACGCTTCTGATCCAGCGGTCCATGTGCTGGCGCAACAGTTCGGATTGCGCACGCACCGTAGCCAGGATCTCCTCGACGCGCCGCCCCGAGGCCTGGACCGCGCTGATCCACCTATCGAGCTCTGCCTGCTCCAGAGCTGGAAACAGGCCGTGCACCCTGTCGATAAGGGCCTGCGGCCTGCCCCTGCGCCACCCTCTGCCGGGCTGGCGCCCGCTCAGCAGATAACCGAAGCGACCGTCCTGCAGCCGCGATGGCGCGCGCAAGGCACCTGGCCGCGCAGGTGACAGCAGGCGCTCCACGGCCTGCCGGTCGGCAACGGCGCGCCGCCGCACCGCCAGGCGCAGGCTGGCGGCAAAAGGTGCGTCCAGGCCCAGCGCCGTGAGTTGGCCAGCGTCGTAGGCAGCGGCCATGACCTCGAACAGGTCACCAGCCTCTCCCACGGTGTTGCCCTGTGGATCCAGGCGCACAAACCGGCCATCGAGGTGCAACAGGCCGGTCGCCGTCGCGGGGTCGCCGCCCGCGACCAGCACCGTCCCACCGACATGCTCGTCCAGCAGGCGCCAGCGTATGGACCTGGAAGCGCCCGTCAACCCTTCGAGCAGCCCGATCACCACCCGCGCAAGGTCCGCTGACTGCGGCATGTCGTAATGCAGGGCCTCCAGAACCCGCACCGTACGGATCCGCGCGACGCTCGCCCTGGCACTCTCGGCAAGGCGCATGGGTATCCTGCCGGTTTCGACCAGGCGCCGGTAGTCGTCGGCATCGGCACCTTCCAGCAAGGCCTGCGCCGCTCGTCTGTGCAAGCCTGTAAAGATCCGTCGCAGCGTGGCGATAGCGACCGTATCGGCTTCCTGCCCACTGTCGTACAGCGCCTGCAACAACCGCCGCCGGTGCACTCCAATCTGCCCGGCAAGCCGCGCGCCCTCCAGCCCAGGTATTTCCGACAAACGCCGGGCATGGCGCAGCAGCTCATGATCCTCGCTGCCCACTCCGGAACGTAGATCCATGATCGCCCGACCTATGCGCGCCTCCAGGAGCAGGCGTTCGACGCTGTCACAGAGCCAGGGATCGGGCACCTGGTTTTCCATATGCAAGACCCGCAGATTGCCTGTGCCAATCCCGTGAATACTCAATGCTGCGTCAACCCTGGCAGCATCCAGTTCGCTGAACGGTCTGCCCAATCGACGAAACATCAGGCGTGCGCCCTGCCAGCACGACGGCTGCGCACTGGCCAACCGCCAAGCTCCGGCACCGTTGCCACGCAACACAGGACCGAAGCCTGCCCGGGGGCGCAATTGCCACGCGCCATCCACGCTGTGCTGCTGCACCGGATAGTGCTGCCCATCCATCTCGATGAACGCTTGCCCAGCAAGCCGCTGAACGCCATCGCTATCTTGCCGCGCAGCCAACGGTGGCGCCTCACTGCGATAGGCCGCCAAGTCCTGGTTCCACAGTTTCGTCTCGCCATTTTCCATTTGCGCCGGCACCAGGCTGTCGACCAGCAGCGAACGCCCCCATGCATGACGCACGGCCGACACCCCGGCCGCAGTCGCCGCCACCACGGCCAGATCGCGTACCACATGCGTCAGATGGTCGAGAGCGGCAGAGGTATCGCCGTCCTGCCAATCCTCGACGCCATGGAAAACCTCGGTGAGCAGATCCCAGGCAAAGACCGCGAGCAACGCAGCCCCGACAACAGGGATGAAAAAACCTGCCAGGCCCACAAGCAACCACCCCTGCGCGGCAAGGTACCGGTCATGGGCCTGCTGCACCGCTCGATCGAGTTGTGCCACGGGCGGCGCGATCACTGCGGCGTCATCCTTGATCTGCGCGATACGCGCCGCCGCCAGATGGTCGAACAGCGGTTGTGGCATGGGGCGCATGTGTACCTGGAGGTCGCGGGTAGCCCAGATCGCCACATCCCGGTACAACTCGATGACGGCCGAAAAGAAGCGTTGGCTGTCGCGGCGTCTCAGAAAACGGCTGAAGAACTTCAGGTAGGCGCCATCGCGCAAGTGGCGACCCAGCCGCTTGCGGCTAAGGTGCTCCAGGTCGGGATGGGCACTCCAGGGGCCGTGTGGGTCACCCGGGATGTAGCAGAGGATGCGCTTGCTGGTAGTGCGCAACCAGCCCTGATCGACGACGTCGAACACGATGATCTGCTCCAGCGCGCACTCCAGCACGCGCAGTTGCTTGACAACCACCGGCGCCCCGTCCGAAGCCTGCGGCTCGCCATTGCGGCACACGCGCAGAAGCAGGTCGAGCTCGGCGGCGCTCAGGATGCCGTCGGCATTGGCCTTGCACGTATCGACGACAAGCGTGGAATGCAGCAACCGCGCCAGCAACTCGCGCATGCTTTGCTCGCCGGGCGGGTCAAGGACTGCGTCCAGGTGGCGCTGGTAGCGTGCGCCAGCATCCAGTTCGCGGCATAACCGGGCAAACCCGATCGCGCTGGGTTGGTCAAGACGCCGCCCGGTCCCGTCGAACACACCGTTGCCACGCGGCTGGCCGGTAGGTGTGGACTCGCTGGCGACGAAATTGCGCAGTGTGGCTTCCAGCAGCGGTACCTGCGCATAGTCAGTACCCGAAACCGGAACCCGGGTGGTGAAGTACTGACCGCGCAACGGCACCGGATACCCTTGGCGAAACCACAGGGTGCCGACATCGACCCCTGTGGCGAATCGTTTGTCGAAGGCATCCTGCAAGGCCGCACCGACAAACGCTTCGATCCCCTGCACACGCCCCCAGCGCGCCTGCAGTCGTTGCCGGCAGTCAAGGCTGGTCTTGAGGGCGGCGCTCAATTCCGCCAGAGGGGCATCGCCAAGCCCGTGCAACCATTCGGGCAGCCGCTTGGCGATCAGGCCATCCTGGAATGCCTGTTCGAGCCTGAGCGTGTCGTCGCTTTGCGCAACCCCTGAATCGCTGTCGGTGGGCATGCGTGGTCTCCTTGTGCTGGAGGCCACAGCTTAGGGACAGCCGCCTTGCGCCTCGCACTAGCCGGCTACCACCGCGCTCAGAACAGCGCCAGTTGACGATCGATCAGCGCCGCGAAGTCATCGGCGACAAAGGGCAGGATGGCATCGGCCACCGGTTGCAGCTGGCGGGTCAGGTAGTGGTCGTAGTCCAAGGGCGCCTGGCGGTTCTCCAAGGGCTCCGGGCCGGCCGTGGTGATGACATAGCTGATCCAGCCGCCGCGCTGGTACTGCAACGGGCGCCCGAGGCGGGCGTTGTACTCGTCCGCGAGCCGCGCCGCGCGCACATGCGGCGGCACGTTGCGCTGGTAGTCGGCCAGCGGCCGGCGCAGGCGCTTGCGATAGACCAGCAATTCATCCTGTTCACCGGCCAGGGTGCGCTCGATATAGCCGCGCACATAGTCGCGATACGGCTGGCCGCGAAATACCCGGCCATAGAGCTCCTGCTGGAACTGTCGGGCCAGGGGCGACCAGTCGGTGCGTACAGACTCCAGGCCCTTGTAGACCATCTCCTCGCTGCCGTCGCCACGTCGTACCAGGCCGGCATAGCGTTTCTTGCTGCCTTCGTCGGCGCCACGGATAGTCGGCATGAGAAAACGCCGGTAGTGGGTTTCGTATTGCAGCTCCAGGGCGCAGTACAGACCCAGGGTCTCGACCAGGTGTCGGCGCCACCACTGGTTGACCTCGGCCACCAGCTCGCGGCCGATGCGCGCCGCGCCCTCTTCGTCGTGGGCGCCTTTGAGCCAGACGAAGGTGGAGTCGGTATCGCCGTAGATCACATCAAAGCCCCGCGCTTCGATCAGTGCCCGGGTCTGGCGCATGATCTGGTGCCCGCGCATGGTGATCGAGGAGGCCAGGCGCGGGTCGAAGAAGCGGCAGCCGCTGGAGCCAAGCACGCCGTAGAAGGCGTTCATGATGATCTTCAGCGCCTGCGACAGCGGCGCGTTGCCGTCACGCTTGGCCGCCTCGCGGCCCTGCCACACCCGTTCGACAATCGCTGGCAGGCAATGCTGGCTGCGCGAGAAACGCCCGCCGCGAAAACCCTCCACCGAATGTGTGTCGTCCGGCTGGCGCAAGCCCTCGACCAGACCCACCGGATCGATCAGGAAGGTGCGGATGATCGAGGGGTAAAGGCTCTTGTAGTCGAGCACCAACACCGAATCGTACAGGCCGGGCCGCGAGTCCATGACAAAGCCGCCCGGGCTGGCCTCGCCCTCGACACTGCCCAGGTTGGGTGCGACATAGCCCAGGCGGTGCATGTGTGGGATGTACAGGTGGCAGAACGCGGCCACCGAACCGCCGCTGCGGTCCACGGCAAGGCCAGTGACCGATGAGCGCTCGAGCAGGAACTCCAGCAGCCGGGTATGGGCGAAGATCCGCGTGACCAGTTCACAATCCTTGAGGTTATAGCGGGCCAGGGCCGGCTTGTCCTCGGCGAACCGGCGGTTGATCTCGTCCATGCGCTGGTAGGGCGTATCGATGGCCTTGCCCTCGCCGAGCAATTGTTGCGCGACACTTTCCAGGCTGAACGAGGGGAAGCTCCAGGTCGCCGAGCGCAGGGCCTCGATACCGTCGATCAGCAACCGGCCCGGCGCCTCGGCGAAGAAATGGCTGTGGCTGCCATGCTCGCGCAGGTGCATCGGCGCGCCGTCACGGCCCAGGCACAGCGGCACGTTCAGGCGCTGGGCATGCTCGTGCAGCAGGCGCAGGTCGAACTGCACCAGGTTCCAGCCGATGATCGCATCGGGGTCGTGGCGGGCCAGCCACTGGTTGAGGCAGGTGATCAGTTCGGCGCGGTCGCTGCAGTAATGCAGGTCGAAATCCACCTCGCCGGCCTCGCCATTGGCCGGCCCGAGCATATAGACCTGACGCTGGCCGCAGCCTTCCAGGGCGATGCTGTACAGCTCGCCACGCTCGCTGGTCTCGATATCCAGCGACACCAGGCGCAGGTCCGGGCGATAGTCGGGGTCGGGTCTGAGCTGGGCATCGAGCAAGGTACCCTGATCGTCGGCGCGGCCATCGAAACGCACTGGCGCGGTGATGAAGCGCTCCATCAGGTAGCGCTCCGGCGGGCGGATATCAGCTTCGAACACCTCGATGCCGGCGCCGCGCAGGCGCTTTTCCAGGGCGATCAGCTGGCGGTGCTGGCGGCAGTACAGGCCCATGACCGGGCGCAGGTCGAAGTCGCGCAGTTGCAACGGCTTGAGTTCGACGCCCTGTTCATCTGCCAGCAGCAAGCAGGCGTGTTCGGCCTGGGCGGCGGGCAGGAAAGCCACCGAGGGCTGCGGGGCCAGGCGCACGCGCCGGGGCCCCTGGTCGGTGGCCAGCCAGAACTCCACGCAGGTGCCTTCGGGCGTGTCATGCCAGTGGCGGGTCAGGACGAAGCCTTGTTGCAATTGCACTGCGGGAGAACCTCGAATCGCTGCTTTGTTCGCACCTGCTGATTGTAACTGTCCTGTCGTCAGAAATGCTGCTTCGCGGATACAGACGTCGGGCTAGCGGGCGCCGGCGGCGAACCCGGCTCGGCGTCCGCCCAGCACCAGCAACCATGCCAGCACCACCAGTGTCAGCACCACCGCGCCAAACGCCCCTACCCCGGCGCCCACCAGCAACAGCCCGCCGATGATGCCACCCAGGGCGATGGCGCTGTTCCACACGGTCACCAGCATCGACTGCGCCACGTCGCCGCCCTCGCCTGCCGCATCGGCACAGGCCGTTTGCAGCAGCGTCGGCGCGCCGCCGTAGGTCAGCCCCCACAGTGCCACGCTGGCATGCACCAGCCAGGGTGTGCCTTGCACCTGCCCCAGGGCCAGGGTCGCCAGGGCGAAGCCGGCCAGGCACAACAGCACCAGCCCGCGCAGATGCCGATCGACCCCCAGGCCGACCAGGACGATGCCGGCCAGCGAGGCCAGGCCGAAGGTCATCAGCACCTGGCCCACCGCGTCAGCCATGCCCGCTGCGGCCAGCAGCGGCACGACATAGGTGTAGAGAATGTTATGCCCGAGGATCCACGCCAGGATCACCAGCAGCACCCGCGCCACGCCCGGGGTGCGCAGCACCGCCAGGGCCGCGGGGCGCTTGCCGGTGGCCTGGCCGGGAAAGTCCGGCACCGCCCGCACCACCCAAGCGGCCAGCAGCAATGCGGCCAGGGTCACCATCACGAAGGTGGCCCGCCATCCCATCAATGCCCCCAGCCAGGTACCGATGGGCAAGCCCAGCGACAAGGCAATGGGCTGCCCCAGCATCGCCACCGCCATGGCCTTGCCCTGCTGGGCCGGCGCCACCATGCGCCGCGCATGACCGGCGATCAGGCCCCAGGCCAGGCCGGCGGCGGCACCGGTGCAAAAACGCAGGAGCAAGGTGAGCGTGTTGTCCGACGACACCGCGGTCAACCCGTTGAACAGGATGAATCCGCCAATGGCCAGCAGCAGTGCCCGGCGACGCCACCAGCCTTGGGTCAGGGTCACCAACGGGACGGCCGTAAGCAAAGACCCCAAGGCGTAGGCCGTGACCCATTGCCCGGCCATGGCCTGGCTGATATGCATGCCGTCGGCGATCTGGTCGAGCAGGCCGGCCGGCAGGGTTTCGCTGAGGATGGCGATGAAGCCGGTCAGGGCTAGGGCCAGCAAGCCGCTCAGGGGCAGCCGCGTGGCGCTGACGGGAGATGCGCTGGCGCACGCCGCCGGGGAAGGTGAATGCATGATTGTCTCCGGTTTGTCGAACAGACAGGCATCTTGCGCCGCTGGGGTATTGCGGAAAAAGCCGGGTACAATTCCGCGCAGTAAGGACACCAAGGTCCGCAATCGGAGTGCAGCATGGACAGCCTCAGTGGCTTCATGGTCTTCATCCGGGTCGCCGAAGCCCGCAGCTTCGTCGCCGCCGGCCAATCGCTGGGGATCAGTGCGTCAGCCGTGGGCAAGCGTGTGGCCCGGCTGGAGGAGCGACTGGGAGTGCGTCTGTTCCACCGCAGCACGCGCAGCATAACGTTGACCGCCGAGGGCACGCTGTTCCTTGAACGCAGCCGGCGCATCCTGGCCGAGATCGAGGCCACCGAGCAGGCGCTGTCCCAGGCCAGCGGCGCGCCGCGCGGACGCCTGCGGGTGAGCCTGCCGCAGGTGACCGGGCTGGTGATGCCGGCGCTGGCCGAGTTCATGGCGCGCTACCCGGAGATCGAACTGGACCTGGACTTCAGCGACCGCATGGTGGATATCGTCGGCGAAGGCTTCGACGTGGTGATGCGCGGCGGCCAGCCGCTGGATTCACGGCTGAACGCCAAGTTCCTCGGGCACTTCCAGCACCGCCTGGTGGCGTCCCCCGAGTACCTGCGCGAACGCGGCACGCCACAGCACCCCCGCGAGCTTGGCGGGCACAGCTGCCTGCATTACCGCTTCCCCAGCAGCGGCAAGCTGGAAACCTGGCCGCTGCGCCGGGAGCACCCCGAACAGGACTACGCCATTCCCATCTCGATGGTCTGCAACCATGTAGAGACGCGCATCTGCTTCGCCCTCAACCACCGTGGCATCACCTGCCTGCCGGACTTCAGCGTGCGCCGGGAGCTGGCGGCCGGCAGCCTGGTCAGCGTGCTCGACCCCTTCATGGAGCGGCGCGGCAGCTTCTATTTGCTGTGGCCATCCGGCCGGCAGATGCCGCCCAAGCTGCGGGTGTTCATCGACTTCATGCTCAAGCGAGTGCTGCCAGCCACCGACCTCAGCCGTACAGGTAGCTGATGTCCTTGTGCGACAGCGGCGGCACCTGCGCCACCAGGTAGTCGCGCAACTTGTGCATCTGGTGGGCCTTGGGGCTGGACTTGAGCCAGGTCATGTAATAGCCGTCGCCGGTGGCCACGGCCTGGGGAAACGGCGTGGCCAGGTTACCGGCGGCGAGGTCGGCGCTGGCCAGCACCAGGTCGACCACCGAGATGCCCAGCCCCTGCTGGGCGGCTGAAATACCTTGGTCGAGAGTGTCGAACACCTGGCCCTGGTCGATGCTGATGTCCAGCGCGTCCATGCGCGCCAGCCAGCGCCGCCAATCGCGGCGGTCCGGCGACGGGTGGAGGAATTCGCAACTGGAGAGCACCGAGAGTTCCGGCCGCGCCTGCTCGAGGTAGTTCGGGTGGCATACCGGGATCAGCCATTCATCGAACAGCTTGAGGCTCTCCACATCCGCGGCAAAGCGCCCGTTACCCAACAGGATGGCGCAGTCATAGGGCTCGGAATAGAAATCCACCGCATCGATGTCCATCCACACGCTCGACAATTGCACCGAACAGCTGTTGTCGACCTTCTTGAAGCCATCCAGGGCCCTCAGCAGCCAGCGCACGGTGAGCGTGGACGGCGCCTTGAGCCGCACGCCATAGCGGTCCTGGCGCAACAGCGCACAGGCATTCTCGATGATCTTGAAGCCGACCTTGAGCTCCTGGGCCAGCAGACGGCCGTGCTCGGTCAGGCGCAGCTTGGGCCCGCGACGCTCGAACAGGTCGCAGCCAAACAGGGCCTCAAGCGTCTTGATGTGATGGCTGACCGCGCCTTGGGTAAGGGCCAGTTCCTGGGCTGCGCGGGTGAAAGAGCCATAGCGCGAGGCCACTTCGAAGGCCCGCAGGGCGTGCAAGGCTTGAATCCGTTCCGACATGGCGCCTTCCGAGCATGAGTGAAGCTAATAGTAGGTCATAGATCCAGGCGTTTTACAACGCAGAGGCCATCTCCGAAAATGCCGGTAAATAACAATTATATATAACCAACCTGCACGGATATGACGAAAAAGTTCTATTAACGCTACCTTCGGATCTACCTGGGGAAATCATGTTTACGGGTTATGGAAACTGCTATCGCCTGGATGCGCTAGAGCTCGCCGACGAACATGTCCAGAACCGACACCACTGGACACACAAGACCATCGAACACTTCAAGGAAACCCTGGCCAACCCTGACTTCCCCTGCCTGTTCGGGCGAAAGGCGGTCACCGCGCGCACCTGCCATATCGTCTTCGCTCGCGCCGCACGGCTGGCCGACGATATCGCCCTGGGCCTGGCCGACTACATCGCCACCATCGAGCCGATCCCGCTCAAGCAGCGCATCGGCAACCCGCTGCTGGTGTTTCTCGAAACGGCCCCTGACTCCTCGCTCGAGGCGCAGCAGGCGCTGGCCTGGGATGTGCTGCGCGAGGTCCACGCCCGCGACTCGCTGCCATGGCCCGAGGAGATCCCGCAGGACCCACACGACGCACGCTGGTCATTCTGCTTCGCCGGCATGCCGCTGTTCATCAACATGAGCTTTCCCGCCCATCGCCTGATGAAAAGCCGCAACCTGGGCCCGCACATTGCCTTCGTCATCAATCCGCGGGAGAGCTTCGACGAAGTGGCCAGCGCCAGCACCGAGAGCGGCCAGCGCATCCGTGCGCGCATCCGCGAGCGGGTGCGTCACTACAACGACGGCGTCATGCCCGAGACCCTTGGCTTCTTCGGCCAGGACGACAACTTCGAATGGAAGCAGTACCAACTGCAGGAGCCCGGTTCGCCGAGCCCGGCGCGCTGCCCGTTCCACACCCACGCAATGGCTGAACGCCCTACCGAGAACTGAACGTGAATACCGCACTGACCGCCACCTATGCCCTCACCGTCCTGCTGCTGATCGCCACGCCCGGCCCGGTGGTGGCGCTGATCGTCAATACCGCCGCCGCCTCGGGTTCGCGCAAAGCCCTGTTCACGGCGGTCGGCACCAACTGGGCATCACTGGTACTGATCGGCGCGGCCGCCTGGATCATCCTGACCAGCGCGGCCATCGACAAGACCTGGCTCAGCGGCATGAGCCTGCTGGGTTGCCTGTTCATCGGCTACATCGCCCTGGGCACCCTGCGCGAAGCGCTGCAGGTACCGGCCAAGAGCGCCGCGCAGGCCGCAACCGCTGTGCAACCGGGCCGTGGCGGCTTGCTGCAGGGCTTCATGGTCGGTATCTCCAACCCCAAGGACATCATCTTCTTCATCGCCTTCTTCCCGCAGTTCATCCAGATCACCGAGTCGTTCGGCAAGAGCATGGTGGTGCTGTCGCTGCTGTGGATCGCCATCGACTTCGCCGTGCTCAGCCTTTACATCTTCGCAATCGGCAAGATCGCCTCGCCGCGCAGCAACCGCCTGATCAGCCTGGCTTCGGGCGTCGCCCTGCTACTGATCGCCGCCGTGGGCCTGGCCTACAACATCAGGGAACTGGCCGCCTGAGCCTGCCCCCACACCAAGGAGCGCCCATGACACCGACCGACAGCGCCAACCCCGGCAGCATGGGCACGCCCGACCCCCTGGCAGAGGACTACCAGCGCTTCCTGCAACTGGGCAGCCGCCGGGCGCCGCACACGTTGTACGTGCATGAACGCGGCTACCGTTCCGGCACCATCAACACCGACGCTTTGGGCATGCGCTACAGCCATTGCGCCGGCAAGCGCTTCTCGGTGGCCGAACGCGGCGGCGCGGCGCGGGTCAACCTGCTGGTAGGCGGTTCCACCGCCATGGGTATCGGCGCCAGCTCCGACGAGCACACCGTGGCCTCGTACCTGTCGATGCTGACCGGCGAGATCTGGCTGAACCTGACCGGTTGCGGGCTCAATGCCACGCAGGAACTGCTGATGTTCCTCACCCACCAGCACCGCTTTGGCCAGATCGGTCATGTGGTGGTGCTCAGTGGCCTCAACTCGCTGGCCCAGGAGGCCCTGGCCGAGGTACTGGCCGGCGCGCAGGATCCGCATCGGGCACAGGCCTATCAGGACTTTCTCAATCGCTTCAACGAAGGGGTGCAAGCTACCGGCGAGGCACGCCGCGAATCGCTCTGGCAACGCCTGGGCCAGGTTCTGGCGCCTGCGCGACAACCGCGCTGGCCGGACATCGAGCCGATGTCCAGTCCCGACAAGCGTCTGATCCGCGCCGCCGATTGCGTCGGCCGCACCCTGCGCCAATGGGATCGCCTGCTGGCCGACGGCCATACCACCCTCACCTTCATCCTCCAGCCGCTGCTGCCCTGGTGCCGCGAGGTCGTGCCCAGCGCCGAACAGGCCATGCTCGGCGAGCTTGAGCGCCAGCCGTCGAATTTCGATCGCCTGCTCGGCGACACCTTCGACAGCCAACTGCACATGGCCTTCTTTCGCCGTATCAAGAACCAGGCTGAGCCGGTGCCGTGCTATGACATGAACAGCATGCTCAGCAGCTCGCCGGTCTTCAGCGAACACCTGTTCGTCGACCGCCTGCACTTCAACGACCTGGGCAATAACGCGCTGGCCAAGGTGATCACCGCCAAGCTGGGGCTGGCCCAGGAAAGACAGGCCCTGCGCAAGGTCGCACCAATCAAGCTGGTCTGATGGCCGTACGCCGGGCTTTCGGGGAAGGGGCGCGGATGGATAGAATACGCTGTCGTCGCTCCTGATTTGCCCGAGGCAACCGCGTAACTGCCATGACCATCCCAGACGTTCCTTCGTTCCCGGCCCGCCCTCAGGGTCGCAGCCATCGCGCCAGCCTAGCCGTGGCGATGCCGTTGCTGCTGGCCGCCGTCGGCACCCAGGCCCTGGAAGTGAACATCGACCCCCATGCCGACCTGCTTTACCGCCAGGCATTGCCCCTGCTGGAGCAGGCCGACAGCCAGGACGACAGCGCCAGCCCGCTGCGCACCGCCGTTGGCGACCCCGAGCTCAGCCGCCAGGGCCAGGCCATGGCGCACACACTGCCCACGGCCGTGGCGCTGCTGAAGAAATCCGTCGCCCTCGGCCACCCGGTGGCCCAGTACCGACTGGCGCTGTACTACACCACCTACCTGCCCGCCAACCAGATCGCCGAGGCTGCCTGCCCCTTGCTCGAGGCCAGCCTCAAGCAAGGTTTTGCCCCACCGGCGCTGGCTATCGCCCACTGGTGCGCACCCTACAATGCCAGCCCCGCCTACCGCGAGGCCCTGGAGGCAGTCCCGAGCATGGCCACCCTGTATGCCGCCTACTATCCGCAGCCGGCCACCCGCCTGGCGTGCAACCGCAGCAGGCCACAAGGCCTGCAGCTGCAGTGGGGGCGCCAGCGTGACTATCAGGCCGAGATCTACCGGCTGCTGGGCGAGCTGGACCCGCGCCAGCGCCAGGCCTACCTGCAAAAGGCAGTGGAGATCAACGGTTGCGCGGCGGCGCAGCAGCGCCTGACCAGTACCCGCTGAGCACCGCTACACAGCGATACATAACCCAGCCTCCCGCGACACACTGCCGATACGCCGCCCCCGCACACTTCCGGCCACACCGCGCGACGGCCCCCGCCGTCGCCAAGCACGCCGGGACCCTTGCCCATGAAAGTATTGCCATTGCCCACTGGCTGGAAGCTGTTCCACGCCCTCGCGGCATTGACCCTGCTGATGACCGCTCTGGTCATCGCCACCCATCCGCTCGGTGCCGACGGCTTGCGCAGCGCCATCCGCGCCACGGCACGCAGCTCCTTCGCACTGTTTCTGCTGACCTTCCTGGCTTCGACGCTGGTCACCCTGCTACCCGGCCGGGCCAGCCGCCAGTTGCTGCGCGAACGGCGCTACCTGGGCCTGGCCTTCGCCTTCTCGCACACCGTGCATGGTGTGCTGATCTACCTGTTTGCGCATCGCTACCCGGAGTTGTTCTGGGCCGGGCGCAGCGCCGTGGCGAACATCCCGGGCTCGGTGGGTTACCTGTTCATCCTGTTGCTGGCCCTGACCTCGTTCAAGGCACCGATGAGCGTGCTCGGTCCACGCCTGTGGAAGGGCCTGCACAGCACCGGCACCTGGGTGCTGGCGGCGGTGTTCTGCCTGTCGTTCTACAAGCGCGTCGCCATGGGCGGTTGGTACCCGCTGGCGTTCGCCCTGATGTTCGCCGCCATCACCCTCAAGCTCATCGCCAAGCAATCCCAGCGCTCACGCCGGGCCGCCCCTGCCCTGTCGCACTGACACAAGGAGTTCACCATGCTGACAAACACCCTGACTCGCCCGTTCATGGCCCTCGACCGGGCCGGTAGCTGGAGCGCCGACCTGCCGTTGCGCCTGTTCCTGGCCTGGGAGTTCTTCGAATCGGGCCTGGAGAAGTTCAATGGCGCCAACTGGTTCACCGACCTGCAAGGCAGTTTTCCGTTCCCGTTCGATTTGCTGCCAGCGGGCCTGAACTGGCAACTGTCGATGTGGGCCGAGCTGCTCTGCCCGCTGCTCCTGCTGCTCGGGCTCGGCACCCGCCTGGCCTCGGCGGTGCTGATGGTGGTGACGGTAGTGGCGATCGCGGCGGTGCACTGGCCAAGCCAGTGGTCGAGCCTGGCGGAACTGGGGCGGGGGTATGCGATCAGCGACCAGGGGTTTGGCAACTTCAAGCTGCCGCTGATCTACCTGGTGGCGTTGTTGCCACTGCTGTTGAAAGGCTCTGGAAGGTTGAGCCTGGACCACTGGCTGTGGCGTCGGCGTTGAAGCATTGCGGGGCAAGCCCGCTCCCACTGTGATGCTTGCGTGGGAGCGGGCTTGCCCCGCGATAGAGGCTCACACAGTCTCGGCCTCATCGCGCCGGTGCGCCCACTGGTACAACGCCGGCAGCACCAGCAAGGTCAGCGCCGTCGACGACAGGATCCCGCCGATCACCACCGTCGCCAGCGGCCGCTGCACCTCGGCACCGGTACCGGTGGCCAGGGCCATCGGGATGAACCCGAGCGATGCCACCAGCGCGGTCATCAGCACTGGCCGCAAACGGGTCAGGGCGCCCTCTTCGACTGCGGCACGCAGGCCGCGCCCTTCCTCACGCAGGTTGCGGATGAAGGCGATCATCACCAGACCGTTGAGCACCGCCACCCCGGAAAGCGCGATAAAGCCCACGCCCGCCGAGATCGACAGCGGAATGTCGCGCAGCCACAGCGCCAGCACGCCACCGGTGAGGGCGAAAGGAATCCCGGTGAACACCAGCAGGCCATCCTTGAGGTTGTTGAACATCATCAGCAGCAAGGCCATGACCAGCAGCAGTGAGACCGGCACCACCACGCGCAAGCGCTCGGCCGCCGACTGCAACTGCTCGAACTGACCACCCCAGCGGGTCCAGTAGCCCGGTGGGATCTGCACCTGGTCGATCAAGGTCTGCGAAGCTTCCTCGACGAACGAGCCCAGGTCACGCCCGCGCACGTTGGCGCTGACCACCACCACGCGCTTGCCATCCTCGCGGCTGACCTGGTTGGGCCCCAATTGCAAGTTCAGCGTGGCCACCTGGGACAGCGGGATGAAGCCGATCTGCGCAGCGCCTGCGGCGGCACTGGCCGGCACCGGGATGAGCAGGCTCGCCAAGCCATCGACATCGGTGCGCAGCGCCTCGGACAGGCGCACCACCATGTCGAAACGACGGTCGCCTTCATAAAGGGTACCGGCAGTACGGCCCCCCACGGCAATGGCGATGGCGTCCTGCACATCGCCCACGTTCAGGCCGTGGCGAGCGGCCTTGTCGCGGTCGATATCGATGGTCAGCACCGGCAGGCCGGTGGTCTGCTCGACCTTCACCTCGGACGCCCCTGTCACGTTCTGCAAGCTGGCGGCGATCTGCGCGGCGGTGCGGTTGAGCACCTCCATGTCGTCGCCGAACACCTTAACCGCCACGTCGCTGCGCACCCCGGAAATCAGCTCGTTGAAGCGCAGCTGGATCGGCTGCGACAGCTCGTAGTTGCTGCCCGGCACGCTGGCTGCCGCCTGCTGTACCTCGGTGATCAGGGCGTCACGTGACTTGCCCTGGTCCGGCCACTGCTCGCGCGGCTTGAGCATCACATAGGCGTCGGAAATGTTCGGCGGCATCGGGTCGGAGGCGATCTCGGCGGTGCCCGTGCGGGCGAACACCCGCTCCACCTCCGGCACCCGCTCGATGATGGTCTTCTCCAGGCGCTGCTGCATGTCCACCGACTGCGACAGGCTGGTGCCTGGCACGCGCAGGGCCTGCAGGGCGAAGTCGCCTTCGCTGAGGCTGGGGATGAATTCGCTGCCCATGCGGCTGGCCAGCAAGCCGGACAGCAGCACCAGGGTCGCGGCGCCGGCAAAGGCCAGGTTGCGCCGGCCCAGCACCCACTCCAGCACCGGGGCGTAACGGCGGCGGGCAGCGCGCATGACCACGCCTTCTTCTTCCTTCACCTTGCCGGTGACGAACAGCGCGAGGGCCGCCGGGACAAAGGTCACCGAGAGGATCATCGCCCCCAGCAACGCCATCACCACGGTGAAAGCCATGGGGTGGAACATCTTGCCCTCGACCCCGGTCAGGGCAAAGATCGGCAGGTACACCACCATGATGATCAACTGCCCGTAGATCAGCGGCCGGCGCGCCTCGCGGGCGGCGGCAAACACTTCGTGGAAGCGCTCGGAACGGGTCAGCATGCGGCCATGATGCTGCTGGGCATGTGCCAGGCGGCGGATGGCGTTCTCGACGATCACCACCGCGCCGTCGACGATGATGCCGAAGTCCAGTGCCCCCAGGCTCATCAGGTTGGCGCTGACCTTGTTGCTGAACATGCCGGTGAAGGTGAACAGCATCGACAATGGGATGACCATGGCGGTGATCAGCGCCGCGCGGATGTTGCCCAGGAACAGGAACAACACCGCGATGACCAGGATCGCGCCTTCGATGAGGTTCTTCTTCACCGTGGCGATGGCCTTTTCCACCAGGTTGGTGCGGTCGTACACGGTGATCGCCACCACCCCCTTGGGCAGGCTGCGGTTGATCTCCTCGAGCTTGGCCGCCACCGCCTGGGACACCGTGCGGCTGTTCTCGCCGATCAGCATGAATACCGTGCCCAGCACCACTTCCCGGCCGTTCTCGGTGGCGGCGCCGGAGCGCAGCTCCTGGCCCAGGCCGACCTGGGCCACGTGGCTGACGCGGATCGGCGTGCCGTCGACGCTGGAGATGACGATGCTGGCGATGTCCTCGGCCGAAGCCACCTGGCCCGGGGCACGGATCAGCAATTGCTCGCCGTTGCGTTCGATATAGCCGGCGCCGACGTTGGCGTTGTTGCGCTCCAGGGCGGCGACCAGATCGTTGAGGGTCAGCTTGTAGGCTGCCAGGCGCTTGGGTTCCGGGGCGATCAGGTACTGCTTGGCATGGCCGCCGATGCTGTTGACTTCGGCCACACCCGGCACATTGCGCAGCTGCGGCTTGATGATCCAGTCCTGGATCACCCGCAGGTCGGTGGCGGTATAGGGCGTGCCGTCGTCCTTCACGGCGCCCTCCTTGGCCTCGACCGTCCACAGGAAGATCTCGCCAAGGCCGGTGGAGATCGGCCCCATGGCCGCCTCGATGCCCTCGGGCAACTGTTCGCGGGCCACCTGCAGGCGCTCGTTGACCAGTTGCCGGGCGAAGAAGATATCGGTGCCATCATCGAAGATCACCGTCACCTGCGACAAGCCCGAGCGCGACAGCGAGCGGGTCTGCTTCAGGCCCGGCAACCCGGCCATGGCGGTCTCGATGGCGAAGGTGATGCGCTGCTCGGTCTCCAGGGGCGAATAGCCGGGCGCGGCGGTGTTGATCTGCACCTGCACGTTGGTAATGTCGGGCACGGCGTCGATGGGCAGCTTCTGGTAGCTGTGGATGCCCACGGCGGCCATCAGTACCACGGCGAGCATTACCACCAGGCGTTGCTCGATGGCGAATTGGATCAGGCGTTCGAACATGAAAAGCGTCCCCGGTCAGTGGCTGTGTTCGGCCGAGCCTTTACCCAGCTCGGACTTGAGGACGAAGCTGCCGGCGGCGGCCACCTCGGTACCGGCGGCCAGGCCTTCACGGATCTCCACCTGGCCGGCATCACGCCGGCCGGGCTTGACCGGACGGGCCGCGAACCCTTCATCGGTGCGGGCGAACACCACGGTCTGCTCTTCCCAGGTCTGCAGGGCGCTTTCCGGCACCACCACCGCGGCGTCGAAGCGTTCGACCGTAACCGCGATATTGACGAACAACCCGGGACGCCAGGCGCCATTGGGGTTGGCCAGGGTGGCGCGCACGGTGGCGGCGCGGTTCTGCTCGCCGAGCAGGCTGCCGACGTAGTTGACCTTGCCCTCCACCTGGGCGCCGAGGTCCGGCGCGCTGACGGTGACGCCACGGCCACTGACCACCTTGTCCAGGTCGCGCGGGGCCACGGCGAAGGTGGCCCAGACCCGGCTCAGGTCGGATAGCGTGAAGGCATTGCTGGTCTCGTCCACCACCTCGCCCACGGTCAGGTGCTTTTCCACTACCATCGCGTCGAACGGTGCGCGCAGCTCGTAGCGGTTGCCCTTGCCGGCCGGCGCCACCGCGGCGACCTTCTGCCCGGCGTTGGCGGCGGCGATCTCGGCCTCCTGCAGCGCCTGGCGGGCCAGCAGGTAGTCCTGCTCGGCGCTGATGCGCTCCTGCCACAACTGTTTTTCACGCTCGAAGGTCAATCGCGCCAGCTCCAGGCGCCGTTGCGCGGCCTGCTGTTCGCTGCGCAGCTCAGAGATCTGCTGGCTGGCGATAACCGCCAGCACCTGGCCACGCTTGACCGCCTGGCCCAGCTCGGCCTGCACCGACTCGACCACGCCAGGAACCCGTGGCACCACATGAGCGGTGCGGTCTTCGTCGAAACGGATTTCGCCAGGGAAATTGATGGCAGTGCCCAAGGTGCGCGGGCCGGCGGTGGCCAGCTGCACACCGGCGGCCCGGATCTGCTCGGCAGTCAGGTGCAGTTGGCCCTCCTCCTCGCCATGCCCCTCGCCTGCGGACTCGCCGTGGCCGTGTCCGTCGTCCTTCTCTTCGTCATGGCCATGGCCGGCTTCGCCGTGGTCGTCGTGTTGGGCCTGGCCGCCGCCGGCCTTGCCAAGGGTGCCGGTCCAGGCCGCGCCACCGAGGCCGATAACGGCCAGGGCGGCGGCGAGGATGGCGAGCTTGCGTGGGTTGGTCATTGTTGCTCCTGCTTGAAATGTCGTCTGTCAGATCGCCGGTGAGCCGGCTCCCACAAGGGTTGACGCGGATTCGAGTGGGAGCCGGCTCGCCGGCGATAGGGCTGCGCAGCAGCCCCCGTTCACAGTCCTGTCGGAAGCTCGCCGTAGATGCGTTCCACCTGCGCTCGCGCATCGGTCGCCTGGGCCAGCGCGTCAAGGTAAAGCCCGCGCGCCTCGATCAGCGTGCGCTGGGCATCGAGCACATCGAGGAAGGCGAACTTGCCCATCTCGAAACCTCGGGTGGCGGTGTCCACCGCCTGCTGGGCGGCGGGCAGGATGGTGCGGTCATACGCCTGCACCTCGCCCATGGCCGTGCCCCACTGCTCCAGGGCACTGCGGGTTTCACTGCGCAGGCGCAGTTCGACGGCGTTGCGCAGGTCACGGGCCTGGTCGGCGCGGCGCGCGGCGGCCAGTACGTTGCCCTGGTTGCGGTCGAACAGCGGCAGCGGCATGGACAACCCCACCACATTGACCCGCTCACGCGCCTCACGGCTGTACTGGCTGCCCAGGCTGACGGTCAGGTTGGGGATGCGCTGGGCCTTCTCGGAACCGAGGCTGGCATCGCCACGCTCGATCTGCGCCGCGGCCAGGCGCCACTCGGCGGTCTGCTCGACCTTGGCCAGCAAGGGCTCGGTCTGCGGCGCCGGGCCGGGTGAGAGGTTGCTCGCGTCGAGCCGGTCGAAGCCGGCCTCGGCACTGCCCGTCAGACGCGCCAGGGTCTGGTTGGCCACGCCACGTTCGGTGCGCGCCCGACGCACCGCCGCCTCGGCCTGGGCCAGCTGAACCTGGGCGCGGGTGGCCTCCACCGGCGAGGACTGTCCGGCTCGCACCCGCCCTTCCACCACCCGCAGGCCACGCTCGGTCAGCGCCTGCGACTGTTGCGCCAACTCCAGCGCGGTCTGTGCCCGCAAAGCGGCATGGAAGGCCTGGATCACATCGGCACGCAGGCTGTTGCGCTGACGCTCGAGCTCCAGCCGGGCGATCGCCTGGCCGGTCTCGGCCACTTCGATCCGTGCACCGCGCTTGCCGCCCAGTTCCAGGGCCTGGCTGAGGGTCACGGTGGTGGTGCTGGTGTCGCGGCGGGTGTCCTCGACCTCCCAGGACAGCTCGGGGTTGGGGATCAGCCCGGCCTGGCGGCGCTCGCCTTCGGCGATGCCGATCTCACGGCCGATGGCGGCGAAGTCCGGGTTCTGGGCAAAGGCGGCGTCGAGCGCCTGGTCCAGGCTCAGGCCCTCGGCGCCGGCAGGGCCGGCCAGCAACAGGCAGAGCAAGGCGATCTTGCGGGGGATGGGCACGGCGGAAGTCCTCGTCGACAAGCGGCGGAATGCTTTGGCGAGGGACTTTAGGGAGCCTTGGTTATCTGGGGGGTGGCGTGAAGATTACAATTCTGTAATCGAGCGCTCGGGCGTTCCACGGGGGACTTGGCAGCGCCTGGCCGATCAGAAGCCCTTGCCATCAGACCAACCCCGAAATACTGTATGAATATTCAGTATTCAGTGGACCACCCCATGCAACTCATCGCCAAACTCGGCATCCTCGCCGACGCCGCCAAGTACGACGCGTCCTGCGCCAGCAGCGGCGCGCCCAAGCGCAGCTCGCGCGGCCGCGACGGCCTCGGCGCCACCGATGGCATGGGCATCTGCCACAGCTACACCCCCGATGGCCGCTGCGTGTCGCTGCTCAAGGTGCTGCTGACCAACTTCTGCCTGTACGACTGCCAGTACTGCGTCAATCGCCGCTCCAGCAACGTGCCCCGGGCACGCTTCAGCCCCGAGGAGGTGGTGCGCCTGACCCTGGATTTCTACCGGCGCAACTGCATCAGCGGCCTGTTCCTCAGCTCAGGCATCATCCGCTCGGCCGACTACACCATGGAGCAACTGATCCGGGTGGCGCGCCTGCTGCGCGAAGAGCATGCCTTTCGCGGTTACATCCACCTCAAGACCATCCCCGACGCCGACCCGCTGCTGATCGAGGAGGCCGGGCGCCTGGCCGATCGGCTGAGCGTGAACATCGAACTGCCCACCGACGCCAGCCTTCAGCGCCTGGCCCCGGAAAAGCGCGCCAGCACCATCCGCCAGGCCATGGGCGTGATCCACCACGGCCAGCAGGCCGTCGCCGGCGAACCACGGGCACCACGCTTCACCCCCGCCGGGCAGAGCACCCAGGTGATCGTCGGCGCCGACGCCACCGACGACAGCACCTTGCTGCGCAACGCCGAGTCGCTGTACCAGGGCTATGGCCTCAAACGGGTCTATTACTCCGCCTTCAGCCCGATCCCCGACAGCCCCTCCAGCGTGCCCCTGGCCGCACCGCCGCTGCTGCGCGAACACCGCCTGTACCAGGCCGACTTCCTCCTGCGCGGTTACGGCTACAAGGCCGGCGAACTGCTGGGCGAGACCGGCAACCTGGCCCTGGACATCGACCCCAAGCTGGCCTGGGCGCTGGCCAACCGCGAGGTCTTCCCGCTGGACGTCAACCGCGCCGAACCGGCGTTGCTGGCGCGCATCCCCGGTATCGGCCTGCGCAGCGTGCAGCGCCTGGTCGCCCTGCGCCGGGAGCGGCGCATCCGCTACGACGACCTGATTCAGTTGCGCTGCGTGCTGGAGAAGGCCCGCCCGTTCATCGTCACCAGTGACTACCGCCCGGCCCAGGCCGAGCTGCGCAGCGGCCTGCTGAGGGCCCGCCTGCGTGAACCTCAGGCGCCCGTGCAGATGGGGCTGTGGGGATGATCGCGCTGGAGTGCGGCGATGACTTCGCCACCTGGCGCGACCAGGCCCGCCAACTGCTCGGCCACGGCATCGACCCGGCCACGGTGACCTGGGGCCAGACCTGGATGGATGACTTGCTGGCCGTGCCCACGCCCCTGCCCGCAGGCCCCGGCCCGTTCCACGCCCGAGTGCCAGCGGCGCTGCTGGCCCAGCTGGAACAGGCCGGGCGCTACCGCGGCGAGCAGCGCTGGAACCTGTTGTACGAGGTGCTCTGGCGCGTCGCCCATGGCGATCGCACCGCGATGCTGGCCGGCGACCGCCTGGGCAGCGAGTTGCAACGGCGCATCCGCCAGGTCGGACGCGAGGCTCACCATCTGCATGCCTTCGTGCGCTTCGTGCCACTGCCCGAGACGCTGGCCGAGCAGCTGCAACTGGACCTGGTGGCCTACCACGAACCCGCGCATGACATCCTCGACAGCGCCAGCGCGCACTTCGCCGAACGCCTGGGCCGCCAGCGCTGGCTGATCGCCACGCCCCACGACGGCATCCGCTACGACGGCGCGCAACTGGACTACCGTCGCCAATGCCCGGAAGACTGGCGGCAATGGGCGCGCAACGCCGACGACCCTGGGGCCGAACTGTGGCTGGCCTACTACCGGCACACCTTCAACCCTGCCCGGCTCAACCCCGGCGCTCTACGCCAGCATCTGCCCGGACGCTTCTGGCGTCATCTGCCCGAGGGGCCGCTGATCCCCGAGCTGGTGGGCCAGGCACGGCACGGCAAGCAACGCGATGGCCAAGCGCTGGAAATAGGTCGACAACAAGGTAAACGGATTGGCCCAGGTAGCGCGGACCGGTAGCCACGAAAGCCGGAGAAACAATCCATTCGAATAGAAAATTGTGAAAATTTCATCATTTCCAATGCATCCACCCTGTTCTTGACCGGGCAATCCCGACATACTTATTGCTAATCATTCTCATAAGCACTAGTAATAAGGATAAAGCTCGGCATGTCATCGCTTCCCTTGCCCCACCGTTTCGCGCCAACCCGCAACCTGCTGGCCATGGCCATCTGCATGGCGACCGTCACGCCCGCGCTGGCAGCCGAACAGGCCCCTGCCGTGATCGAGCTGGGCGCCACGGCTATTGACGACAGCAGCCTGGGCAGCACCACCGAGGGATCGAAGTCGTACACCACCGGTGCCATGTCCACCGCCACCAAGTTGCCGCTGACCATGCGCGAAACGCCCCAGGCGGTAACGGTGATCACCCGCCAGCGCATGGACGACCAGGGCATGACCAGCATCAACGACGTGGCCAGGTTCACCCCGGGCCTGTTCCTCAACCAGTCCAACGGCCCAGGCCGGCAGACCTACAAGGCCCGTGGCTTCGACGTCGACAACATCATGTACGACGGCATCCCCAGCGCCTACACCGGCTGGGTGGTCGGTGCGCAGCCGAACCTGGCGATGTTCGACCGGGTGGAAGTGGTACGCGGCGCCACCGGCCTGGTCACCGGTTCCGGCACGCCCTCGGCGGCGATCAACCTGGTGCGCAAGCGCCCGCTGGCGGAGCAGAAAGTCACCCTCACCGGCGCCGCCGGCAGTTGGGACAACTACCGCGGCGAACTGGACGCCTCCAGCCCGCTCAACGACAGCGGCACCCTGCGCGGCCGCGTGGTGGCCTCGTACCAGGACGCCAACGGCTTCCGTGACGGCCAGCAGGAGGACCACGGGCTGTTCTACGCGATCACCGAGGCCGACCTGAGCGAAGACACCACCCTCACCCTCGGCCTCTCCCACCAGAAGGACAAGACCAACGTGTTCTGGGGCGCGATCCCCAGCGCCCTCGACGGCCATCACCTGGACCTGCCACGCTCCTATAACCCGGCCACCGACTGGGAGGTAAAGGACCAGGAGATCAATACCCTGTTCGCCGAGGTGCGCCAGCGCCTGGCCAATGACTGGAAGCTGCAGGTCAACGCCACCTACAGTGAGCAGAACGCGCTGTTCCGCGGCTCCTACCAGTCGCGCTGGGACCTGGCCAAGCCGCTGAGCCGAACGGTCTACCAGTCGGCCCACGACGAGAACCAACTGGGCCTGGACACCTTCGCCAGCGGCCCGTTCGAGGCATTCGGGCGCACCCACGAACTGGTGGTCGGCGCCAGCAAGCGCATCTACGACATGAGCGAGCGCAACTACAGCCCCTACGACATGGACTACCCCATCGACGGCGGCAAGCCCGACTTCCTGCACACCAGCAGCAGCCGCTACCTGATCAACCAGGAAGGCGTGTACACCACCACTCGCCTGAGCCTGGCCGACCCGCTCAAGCTGATCCTCGGTGGGCGCCTGGACTGGTACGACTACGACAAGCGCGGCAGCAACGATGGCGACTACAAAGTGACCCGCAACGTCACCCGCTATGCCGGCCTGATCTACGAGCTGGACCAACACCACTCGGTCTACGCCAGCTATACCGATATCTTCCAGCCACAGGACAGCCAGAACAGCAGCGGCACGCCGGTGCGGCCGATCGAAGGCAAGAACTACGAGGTAGGCATCAAGGGTGAATACTTCGATGGCGCGCTCAATGCCAGCCTTGCCGTGTTCCGCATCGACCAGGAAAACCGCGCGGTCGAGGTGGACGACAAGAGCGTCTGCCGAGCGGGCCAGTTCACCTGCTACGAAGCCTCCGGCGAGGTGCGCAGCCAGGGTATCGACTTCGAGGTGCAAGGCGCGCTGACCGAGCAATGGCAGATCGGTGCCGGCTACACCTACGCCCGCGTGCACACCATCAAGGACGCCAAGAACCCCGCCAACGTCAACAAGCCGCTGTCCTCCGACACCCCCGAGCACCAGCTCAAGCTGTTCACCACCTACCGCTTCCAGGGCCCGCTGGAAAAACTGCGCGTCGGTGGCGGCGTCACCTGGCAGAGCCGCATGTACAACGACTTCAGCGTGGCCGATGGCGGCCGCTACCGCCTTGAGCAAGGTGCCTACGCGGTGACCGACCTGATGGCCGGCTACGCGGTCAACCAGCACCTGGACCTGCAGCTCAATGCCAACAACGTGTTCGACAGGAAGTACTACTCGTCGATTTCCAGCTCGGTGAACTACGGGGGCGACACCTTTGGCGATCCGCGCAACCTGATGCTGACCGCCAAGTACAGCTTCTGACCAGCTCAGGCGCAGGGATGCGCTTGATACCAAGATTGAACGCGGACTTTGTGGGCGCTGCGCTACGCCGCCCCCATAGATCCGCGCCAGGATTCGCTATACGCGCCTTCTTTGTTCAGGCATGCACCCAACGTCGATGCAGCGCCCGCGCCAAGGCATCGAGCATGAACCCCAGTGCGCCGATCAGCAGCACCATCGCCATCAGCTCCGAATAGGCCAGGCGGTCGCGGGTGTCGAGGATGAAATAGCCAAGCCCGGCACTCACCCCGAGCATTTCGCACGGCACCAGCACGATCCACAGGATGCCGATGGCCAGGCGCACGCCGGTCAGCACATGGCCGATCACCCCGGGGATGATCACCTTGCACAACGTCTCCCAGCGCGTGGCGCTGAGGCTGCGGCTCAACTGCAGCCAGCGCGGGTCGAGCTGGCGCACCCCGGCGGCGGTGTTGAGCAGGATCGGCCACAGCGCGGCGAAGGCCAGCAGGAAGTAGATCGGCTGGTCGCCCACGCCCATCAGCATCACCACCACCGGCATCCACGACAGCGGCGAGATCATGCGCAGGAACTGGAATGCCGGCGTGGTCGCCGCCTCCAGGTGGCGATAGCTGCCCACCAGCAGGCCCAACGGCACACCAATCAGCAGCGCCAGCAGCAGGCCGATGAGGATACGCTCGAGGCTCACCCAGATATGCCCGTAGACCTCACCCTGCCCCAGCAGCTCGATCAGGCTTTGCAACGTGGCCTGGGGCGCGAAGCGCGCCGACAGGCCATCGGCGGCGCCGAACAGGCGCACCCCCGCCCACCACAGCAACAGCAGCGCCGCCAGGCCCGCCAGGCCCAGGGCGCCATGCACGAAATGCCTGCGCATCAGACCGCGAACTCCTCGCTACGCTGGAAATTCTCGGCAATGCCGAACGCCGCCGGGCCACCCACCGCGGCGATGGCGTTGCGCACGAAGCGATCGTCCACCAGGTCGCGGGCAGTCTGGGCCGGATCGAGGGCGGCAAGGAAATCGCTCTCGCCGACGATCAGGGTGTTCTTCAGGCGCTTGACCAACTCCTCGGTGTAGCTGGGGAACGGATAAGGCTGGAAGTCGATGCGTTTCTCGTCCCACTGTTGGTGCTGGATCGCGCCACTGGCGATGTAGCCGGCACGGTCATCGGCCGATGGCGCCAGCACCTTGGTCAGCACCGCCGGTTCGTGCGGGGTGTACTTGTTGGGGCCGGCCTTGGACAGCAACGCCGCGGCCTCGGCGCGGTGCTCGCGGGTCCAGTGCTGGGCCTTGACGATGGCGTTGACCACCTTCTGCGACCACTCCGGGCGATTGTTCAGGTCGTGCTCGTGCATGAACACCACGCAGCAGGCGTGGTTGCGCCAGACATCGCCGGTGAAGCGTTGCACGCGGCCGACCTTGAGGTTCTCGGCCAGGGCGTTGAACGGTTCGGCGACGATATAGCCGGCGATGCGCTTGCTGGCCAGGGCCGGCGGCATGTCCGAAGGCGGCAGCACCAGCAGGTTGACTTCGTTGTCCGCCAGCTGCGCGGTGGCGGGCTTGGACACAGGCTTCAGGCCGTTGTCGGTGAGCATCTGCTGCAGCACCACGTTGTGGATCGAGTACCAGAACGGAATGGCCACGGTCTTGCCGCCGAGCTGCTTCATGTCGGTGATGTCCGGGGCCACGGTCAGGCCCGAGCCGCCGACGTGGTTCCAGGCCACGACCTTGGCTGGCACCTTGCTGCCGTAGCGCGCCCACACGGTCATCGGCGACAGCAGGTGGATGACGTTGACCTGCCCGGAGATGAACGCCTCGATCACCTGTGCCCAGCTGCGCAGCAACACCGGGCGCTCGGCCTTGATGCCCTCGGCCTCGAACAGGCCGTTGTTGTGCGCCACCAGCAGTGGCGTGGCATCGGTGATCGGCAGGTAGCCGATGCGCACCGGCGCGTCCGGCTCGGCGGCGGCGCGTGCCTGCAGGCTCGACAGCAACGGCACGGCGCCGGCGGCGGTGAGCATGGCGCTCAACTTGAGAAAATCGCGACGGGACGTGGTGGAACAGCAGTCATCCATGCACATGGACAGCCTCCGAGGGCAAGGGGGATGGGGTGGGTTCAGCTGTGCGGCTTGCCCGCCGAAGGGTTTTGAGGATTTCGATACGCAGTGCGCCCAGCTCCTCGACCCGCTGCGCGCGCGGCTGCGGCAGGTCGATGTGCCACTGACCGAGGGTGCGCGCCGGGTGGTTGCCCAGTAGCAGCACGCGGTCGGACAACAGCAGGGCTTCGTCGATGTCGTGGGTGATCAGCACGGCGGCGGTGTTGTGGGTGGCGATCAGTTGCAGCAGCAGTTGCTGCATGTCGGCGCGGGTCACCTCGTCCAGCGCGCCGAACGGCTCGTCCAGCAACAGCACCTCGGGTTGGCGCGCCAGGCAGCGGGCCAGCGCGGTGCGCTGGGCCATGCCGCCGGACAGTTGCGCCGGGTACTGCCCACGGGCATGGGCCAGGCCCACCGCGTCGATGGCGTGGTCGATCCGTGCACGCCGCTCGGCCGCGGCCAGCTTGGGCTGGCGGGCGAAGTCGAGGCCGAAGGCGACGTTCTTTTCCAGGCTCAGCCAGGGCAGCAGGCTTGGGTCCTGGAACGCCACCGCAAGGCGCGGGTGCGGGCCCTGCAGTGGCTCGCCGCGCAGGTGCACGCTACCGCCACGGGGCTGCTGCAGCCCGGCCAGTACGCGCAACAGGCTGGACTTGCCGACCCCGCTTGGGCCAAGGATGGTCACCACCTCGCCGGGCGCCAGCGCCAGGTCGAACTGTTCCAGCACCGCCTGCCAGCCACCGTCGCGCGGGTAGCCCAGGCTGATCTCACTGGCTTCGAGCAGCACCTCGGTCATGCGCTGGCCGCCTGGCGTTGCAGTTCGGCGCGCAGTTGCACCAGGCTCGGGGTGACGATCGGCACGAACGCCGACTCGCGCCAACGCCGGGCGAAGCCTTCACCATAGGCCGTCAGGTAGGCCTTGCCACCGCTGGCCTGAAGCTCCAGCTGCACGGCATCGGCGGCGCATTCGGCGAGGGTGATGCGCAACTTGAACAAGGCGGCCGGTTGGCCCTGGAAGCGCCCGTCGAGCAGCCCCTGCTTGAGCTCGCCGACAGTATTCTCCAGGCGTTCCTTGAGCACCTGGCGGGCCTCTTCGAGGAACGCGCCACGGCCTTGCAGGTGTTCCTGCACTTCATCCAGCGCGCGCCGGGCCAGGCCCATGGCCATGCCGCACTGCAGCGCCAGGAACGCCGGGCGAACCTTGGGCAGGAACTCGCGGGCGTTGTCATGCAGCAGCCAGTCGCGGGCCAGTGGCACCTGGTGGAACGCCAGCGCCGCGGTGTTGCTCGACTGCAGGCCCATCAGTTGCAGATCGTCGGAACGCTCCAGGCCCGGCGCGTTGGAGGGTATGGCGACCACGAACGGCGCGCCGCCGGCGTCATCCTCGACAGCCGCCGCCACCACGAAACCGCGCTTGCGCAGGTTGGTCACCCAATGCAGCCGGCCTTCGAGGTTCCAGCCATCGGCCGCAAGGCGGCCACGCACCTGCAAGGCCTCGATGCCAGAGAGGAACTTCATGGCATTGGACAGGCCGGTGGCCCCGGCAAGTTCGCCCTTGAGCAGGTCGGGCATCAGCCGTTTGCACAGCTCCCGGTTGGGGCTTTGCAGCAGGTATTCGATGAAGGCGCGCTGACCCCAGCAGACGAAGGCCGCGGCCAGCGACCGGCTGGCGATGGCGGCGATGGCCTCGACCGCCTCGCTGACGTCGCCGCCCGTGCCACCCAGGGTCGGGTCGACGCCGATGCGCAGCAACTGCGACTCGGCGATCTGCGCCAGCACCAGGTGCGGATCGCACTGGCCCTGGTCAATGGCCTCGGCATTGGCATCCAGCCATTGTCGAAATGCATGGTCAAGCATGTCCCTAACTCCTTTTGAAACGCCGGGCGCGCCGGCATCAGGCCTCGGTCAGGCCGAAGGCTGCCAGCGGTATTTGCCGAGCTCGTCGTTGAGCGGCGTCTGGGCGAACACATTAGCAAAGTTGCACAGGGTTGCGAGGCTGATACCGAGAATCACTTCCAGCGCGTTGCCTTCGCTGAAACCGGCTTCACGGAAGGCCTGGTAGGTGGCGTCGCTGACGTTGCCACGGGTGGCGATCACTTCACGGGCGAACGCGGCCAGGGTCTCGTAGCGGGCGTCGGGCAGTTCGCCGCGGGCACGCAGGGCATCGACCACTTCCTGAGGCAGCTTGGCCTTGTTCAGGGCCACCGCGGTGTGGCCGGCGACACAGAAGTCGCAACCGTGCTGGGTGGCGGCGATCAGCTGCACCACTTCGCGCTCGGCCAGGGTCAGCTCGGACTTGCCGTTGAGCGCCGAAACGGTGACGTAGGTTTCCAGCGCCGCCGGGGCGTTGGCCAGGATGCCCAGCAGGTTGGGGATGAAGCCGGAGTTCTTCTGCGCGTTCTCGAGGAACGGGCGGGCGGCTTCCGGAGCGGTCTGCAGACTGTGTAGAGTGATGCGCGCGGACATTGGAGTGGTCTCCTTTGATGTAGGTCGCTACAGTCTGTTGGTTATAAGAAGTAGCATCCATATTCATCAGTCGTCTTTCCTTGCTCCAGAGTCCTTGCATTAGATGATTTCTTCCAGCCCCCTCGTCGATTGGTTATTAGAGAGCCTGGAGCTCGATGCCAGCCTGTTCCATGTAGGCCGCTACTGCGGCGGCTGGCACGCCAGCACCCAAGGCCTGGGCCGGGCCAGCTTCCACCTGGTGGTGCAGGGCCATTGCTGGCTGCACATCGACGGCCAGGCGCAGCCGCTGCGCCTGGAAAGCGGCGACGCGGTATTCCTCTTGCGTGACCTGGCCTATCGGTTGTCCGGCGACGAGGATGCCGCCAACGCCTGTGCCCAGCCGCGCCGGAGCATGCGGGCGCTGGACCTGGAAGCCGGGGACGGCGTGGGGCTGGTATGCGGTTTCTTCCACTTTCAGTCGGGGTTGTCGTCATTGATCGTCGACGGGCTGGCGGACTGGATCCTGCTGCGCGCCAGCGATCCGGCCGGCAGCGCGGCGCGGGCGCTGTTCGGGCTGATCCTCGAGGAGTGCCGCCGCCCGCAACCCTCGCAGGCGCTGCTGGAGCGCCTGACCCACCTGCTGTTTCTCTACGTGCTGCGCCAGCAGGTGCATGACGGCCAGGCACTGGGAGGGCTGGTCGCCCTCGCCCGCCAGCCGGCCTTCGCCGGGTTGCTGGAGCGCTTGATCGAGGCGCCAGGCCAGGCCTGGACGCTGGAGGCCATGGCGGCCTGCGCGGGGCTGTCGCGCTCGGCGTTCTTCAAGCGCTTCAACGAACTGGCTGGGCAATCCCCCGGGCAAGTGCTGCTGGCGCTGCGCATGCGCCATGCCTGCCAGTTGCTCAAGGCTGGCAATACCGTCGAGCAGGTAGGCGCGCAGGCGGGGTATCAGTCGGTGGCGGCATTCACCCGGGCGTTCGCCAAGGCCATCGGGGTGCAGCCGGGGGCATACCGCAAACAGCACGAAGGACGCGCGGGTTAAGGGCCGTTCAACGCCGCCGCTGCATCCAGGCTGCCCCCAGCCCGCTGAGGCAGATCACCGCGATGCCCACCAGGCTCGTACCGTCCGGCACCTGCCCGAACACCACCAGGCCCAGCAACCCGGCGAACACGATCTGGCAATAGCTGAACGGCGCCAGCAACGCCGGCGCAGCGTGGCGGAACGCCTGGGTCAGCAGCAGGTGGGCGGTCATCCCGCAACCGCCCAGCGCCAGCATCAGCGGTATATGCGGCCACTGCGGCGTCTGCCAGAAGAACGGCACCAGCGCTGTCATGATCAGGGTGTTACATAAGCCCGCGTAGAAGTTGCTGGTGGTCGGGCTGTCATGGGTCGCCAGCTTGCGCGTCAGCAACTGGTAGAAGCAAAAGCCCAGGGCCGAACCGAAGGGGAACAGGATTGCCGGGGTGAACATCGCCCCGCCCGGGTGCACCACCACCAGCACGCCGACGAAGCCCATGACCACCGCCAGCCACTGCCCCGCGCTCACCCGCTCCCCGAGCAGCGGCACCGACAATGCGGTGACCAGCACCGGAGCGAGGAAGTTGACCGAGGTCGCCTCCGCCAGCGGCAGGTATTGCAGCCCGGCGGTAAACAGCAGGCTGGTGCTGAGCAGGCTCAGCGCACGCAAGGTCTGCAACAACGGTCGGCGGGTGCGCAGTACCGCCAGGCCGGCCTTGGGCAGGAAGATCCCGGCCATCAGCAAGGTGTGCACCAGGTAACGGACCCACACCACCATGATGACCGGGTAGATCCCACCGAGGAATTTCGACAAAGCGTCGTGGCTGGCGAACAGGAAGGTGGCCACGACCACCAGGGCGATACCGCGCAGTGGCTGGTTGACTCCGGACAACGGTGTACTGGAACTCATGGGGCTCTCGGGCGATTGCCCCGGCATGACGCCCAGGCATGGGCGGATTCTAGAAGAGAAGCCACAGGGTGGACAAAGCATTGTGGTCCAATCAGTACATTCCGTTCGCTGATCGGCCACTTTCGCACCTGTCCGTCAACGCCAGCGATCTTCGCTGGCAGCGAGGGCACAAAGCATGCTGGCGCTAGACCCGCAGTCCTTCAGTGCAATCGCGGGGTCACCAGGAAATTGCGCAGCGACGGCTCGTCATCCAGGGCAATCTCCTGCACTGGCCGTGGCAGGTCGGCCAGTACCGCCTGACAGAACGCCAGGGCCGGGGCATCCTCGCCGTAGCACCGCACCAACCAGTCGCCTTGACCGTCGCACAGCGTGCGCCGCGCTACCGCCAGGCCCACGCCCTGGCGGCGATATTTCTTGAGCACGAACAGGTCGGCCAGCTCCCAGGCGTCGATGCCGGGCAGTTCACTGCGCTCGACGAGCAGGAAGCCGGCGATGAAACCGTCCACCAGTATCAGGCTGGCGCTCCAGCCCGGGGTTTGCCAGTAGCGGGTGAAGTGTGGCTCATGGAGGTAGAAGCGCCCATCCGCCTCGACATCTTCCTGCTCCCAGCCAGAAGACTCGTAGGCGTAGAACTGGTAGAGGTTGCGCACCAGGTCGGCATGCTCGGGGCCGGTCTGGAGCAGTTCGACGGGGAGGGTCATGGTACAGGCTCGATGAATGCGGGAGCGCGAGTCTACCTGGGCGCTCAGGTGTTTGCAGCGGGGCGGCGTCGCATCCATCCTCGCGGCGCGTCGCCACGACGATGGATACGGGTTTTGTCACCCCTGCGGCAAGGCCGCCACCGCGTCCACTTCCACCAGCATGCCGTCCAGCGCCAGGCGCGGGACCGGGATCAACGTGCAGGTCGGGGTCATCCTGCCGCCCCAGGCACGCTCGGCCTCGGCCACCCACTGGCGCAGCCGCGCCTCGGAATGGTCGACCACCAGCAGGGTGAGCTTGCACACGTGCTCGAGCGTTGCCCCACGGGAAGCCAGGGCGATCTTCAGGTTCACCAGGGCCTGGCGCGCCTGCTCGTCGAAACGTGCCGACAACTTGCCCTGCAGGTCCTCGCCGCCCTGGCCGGCGATATACAGCAGGCGGCTGCCGGCGCGTACCTCGGCAACGTGGGAATAGGCATTGCCGCTGGGGTCGTAGAGGCCTTCGGGGTTGCTCAGGGCAAAGGCGGCTGGCTGGGTCATGGTATCGCTCCATCGATGGAAAGAGCGGTCGAGTATCAAACCTCAGGTTAGGTCGAGGTCAAGCCCCGCCTGCCACACCTTGATCGGCGCTTATTTTTCCTGCAACACCGCCCTGCCCTTCACCGCGCGCGGCCCACGCCAGGCCCAGAACAACAGGCCCGGGAACGGTGCATAGACGACGAAAACCACCCACAGCATCTTGCGCTCGGCGCGCCGGTCACTGCCGATGATGTGCCAGATGGCCCAGATTTCCAGGAGGATGACGACGAGCGCGACAACGAACCAGATTGTTCCGATTTCCATGAGTCTTCTCCTATTGGCTGTACTGGCTTGGGTTGTCGCGCGCGCCGAGGGTTCACTCGGATCTTGTCCGGCACGCGGCCCACTGGCACAGTGACCGGCCGCCCTGCACCGCACCATGGAAGCCCTCATGCCATTCGATCCGACGCTGCTTGCCCAGGCCCGCCACGTGGTGGTGTTCACCGGTGCCGGGGTGTCCGCGGAAAGTGGCATCTCCACGTTTCGCGACAAGCTGACCGGCCTGTGGGCGCGCTTCGATCCGGCGCAGCTGGCCAGCGCCGAGGGCTTTCGCGCCGACCCGGCGCTGGTCTGGGGCTGGTACCAGATGCGCCGCGCCGGGATCGCCAAGGCCGCGCCCAACGCGGGTCACCTGGCCATCGCCGCGCTGGCCGCGCAGGTGCCGAAGCTGCCCCTGGTAACGCAGAACGTCGACGACCTGCACGAACGCGCCGGCAGCCGCGCCGTGCTGCACCTGCATGGGCGGCTGGATGCCTTTCGCTGCCTGGACTGCGCGCGCCCGGCGGATGAGCCCGTGGCACTGCCCGAGGAGGCCGCTCACGGCTGCCGTATGGAACCACCGCGCTGCGCTTGCTGCGCCGGGCCTCTGCGCCCCGGTGTGGTGTGGTTTGGCGAGATGTTGCCCGAGGCTGTACTGGAGCAGGCATTCGCCGCCGCGCAGCAGTGCGATGTACTGCTGTCGGTAGGCACCTCAGGCCTGGTACAGCCGGCGGCCTCGATACCTCGCATGGCACTGGCGGCGGGGGCAACGGTGGTGCATGTCAATCCGCAGCCCGTGCCCTGCGAGCACCCGCGGGCGTTCATGTTGCCCGGCAAGGCGGGTGAGGTGCTGCCGCAACTGCTGCGCCAGGCCTTCGCCTGAGCTACCGGGCAGGCCGGTTCAGCGGCCAGCCTGGTCCAACGCAGCCTTCAAGGCATCGGCATCGGCGTAGCTGTTGCGCGCTGCCACCACGCCGTTATCCAGCGCCAGCCACAGCACCTTGCCTTCGTCCCCGGCATAGCGGCTGGCGACCCGGCCTTCGCGGTCGAGCAGTACCCGGTAGCTGTAGTCGCGCATGGCCGGGATGGCGAACAGCTTGCTGATCAGCGCCGGCATGCGCTGGATATCCGCGACGAACACGGCATGCCGCGCCTCCAGGTAGCCTTTGGGCTGTTCGGCCAGGGCCGCCTTGACCAGCTTGGCACCGTCCATGTCGCGGGCGACCAGCAGGACCTGGGTGTCGGCCCCCAGGCTGTAAGGCTGGTCGTACTGGTCGAGCAAAGTCCAGGGCGCGAGGGTTTCGCCAGGTTGCGCGGCGTGGGCCACGAGCGCCAGCAGGCTGAGCAGAAGTGCGGCGGCGTATTTCATGAGGGTCCGGTCCGAATCGTGAGGGCCGTCAGCATAGCCCAACCCGCCGTGCTTGACAGGCTCAACGCAACTGCCCGGCAATCAGCCCCACGGCAATCAGGATCATCACCCCACCGGACAACCGGCCCACGGCCTGGGCCGCGGCAGGTCGGGTGCGCAGCACGGCCTTGGCGCCGTAGCCGACCATCAGGTAGATCACCAGCGAACTGCCCAGGTGCACCAACCCCAGCAGCAGGATCTGCAGCGGCAACGGCCAGCTCGACTGCGGGTCGGTGAACTGCGGCAGCAAGGCCAGGAACAGCAGGAACACCTTTGGGTTGAGGCCGCTGACGCACAGGCCCTTGAATGCCCAGCGCGACCCCGAGTCCTGCTCGCCACCCGCGCCGGCCTCAGGCACCGCCGGGCTCAGCAGCAGGTTGCCGCCCAGCCACAGCAGGTACACGCACCCTGCCAGGGTCAGCAAGGTCAACGCCAGCGGGTGACCGGCGATCAGGCTGCCGACCCCGGCAGCGACCACCAGGGTGACGAGCAGATGCCCGGACAACATGCCCGCCACCGCCGGCACGACCCAACGCCCGCGCATGCCGGCCGAGATGGCGTAGGCCCAGTCGGCACCGGGGGTAATCACGAACAGCAGAGAAACGGCCCAGAACGCCGTCAGTACACTCATGGCCATTTCGAGCCTTCCTTTCACACAGGTTTCGGTGAAAGAAAGACTACGGATATCGCCCAGGGATATTCTTTCGTATATTCCCCGCAACAAGCCGAACAATGGAAGAATCTTCCCCATGGATCGAACCGATCGCAAGATCCTTGCCGAGCTGCAAAAAGACGGGCGCCTGTCGGTGACCGAACTGGCCGAACGCGTGGGCTTGAGCCTGTCGCCCTGCCACCGGCGCCTCAAGGCGCTGGAGGACACAGGCGCCATTCTCGGTTATCACGCCCGCCTGGCCCCGGCGGCCCTGGGCTTGAATTTCGCCGCGCTGGTGTTCGTGACCCTGCGCGAGGTGACCCGCCAGCCGGTGGCGGACTTCGAGGCGGCGCTGGCGGAGATCCCGCAGATCGTCGAGGCCCAGCGCCTGTTCGGCGACCCCGACTACCTGCTGCACGTGGTGGCCAGGGACCTGCCGGCCTTCCAGAAGCTGTATGACGAGCAACTGACCAGCATTCCCAATGTGAAGCGCCTGAGTTCGACGCTGGTGATGAAGGAAGTGATTCAGGACCGGCTGCTGCCGATGTGACCCTGCGCCGCTGGCCGAGTACGGCCTACAGGCAGGTGGCGGCTGCCGCGCGCCGGCGCAGGGCCATGCCGTCGTTCTTCTGCGCGTAGTAGTCCACCCGCGTGCCGCCGGCCTGGGCATAGACGTCGACGAACGACTCGGCCTCGCGGGTGTACACGGTGAATCCGCCCTGCTTGCGGGCCTCCAGGTAGCCGCTGGCGTCGACCCCGAAGGTGTTCTCTTCCTGCCAGCTGAACTGAATGCACTGGGCCACCAGATCCGGCGTCTTGTGCGAATCCAGCTGCGCGGTGGGTGCGCCGCCGCGCGCCGCTTCCATGGTCGACGATGCACAGCCCGCCAGCAGCAGCGCCACGGTGATCGGCAGAATTGCTCGCATGTTCCATCCTCGGGACAAAAAAAGAAGGTGACTCTAGCACTGCCGGAGCACGAGTGTGGTGTTTCACAAATAACGACCATAACTCGCGGCGCTTTTTGCGCTCATGCGGCGTTGTCGCTCCTCGCCGTA
>NZ_JBYSYW010000032.1:0-73700 GCF_058783825.1 Pseudomonas sp. FW305-96 | reverse complement strand
CTGCCCACCCGCCCACCAGCCTCGATCTACGGCGGCCTGGAAGCCAAGGTGCTGGACACCCCGCGCTCGGTCACCCAGATCAATGCCGAACAACTGGCCAACGACCCGATCCGCAGTTCTGACGACCTGGTCAAGTACGCCCCCGGCATCACCCGCGGCGGTGGCCAGAACGCCGGCATCGCCCCGCAGATGCGCGGGCAGAACACCGAGGTGTTCCAGGATGGCCAGCGCGCCTATGGCGTGCGCCACCCGGCCAACTTCAATGCCTACGAAGGGGCCGACATCGTCGCCGGGCCGTCGTCGGTGACCTACGGTTCGGTCAGCGGCAGCGGTGGCTACGTCAATTACCTGAGCAAGAAACCCGACTTCAACCGTTTCCGTACCAAGCTCAGCGGCGAAATCGGCAGCTGGATCCCCGATGGCGAATCGCGCGATGCCACCAAGTTCAGCATCGACAACACCGGCCCGCTGACGGACAACCTGGCCTACCGGGTGAGCATCACCCGCCAGCGCCAGGAAGACTTCTACGACAACGTCGAGAACAACTTCGACGCCTTCTATGGCGCGCTGGCCTGGCGCAACGACAACCTGCGGGTTGACTGGAACGCCGCCTACGACGACTACTACGACTACAACATCACCCACGGCTGGAACCGCGCCACCCAGGACCTGGTCGACCACGGCAAGTACTACGCCGGTCGCGCCACGCCAATCGTCCAGAACGGCAATAACTTATGGTCGCCGGTGCTCTCCTCCGGCGCCGCCGACGCCCAGGTGCTTGGCTGGGTCCAGCGCCAGCGCAATGCTCAGGGCCAGTATCAGGTAGTCGATGGCAGCTTCCAGAATGCCTCGCCCAATACCCAGGCCAACCCCGGCAGCCTGCGTGGCTGGGTCTACGACCCGTCGCTGGCAGGCAACGGTCTGACTTCGTTGTCGTCACAGACCGGCCAGCGCGCGCAGGATGAAAACCGCTCGCGACGCTTTACCACGCAACTGCGCGTCGAAGGCGACCTGACCCCGTCGATAACCCTGGCCAACAGCACCTTCTACCAGCACTCCACCGACACCACCGATGCCGTCGGGGCGTTCCAGGTGCAGGGCAAGGACGACATTTTCGACAACCGCTTCGAATTTCGCGCCCGTGGTCAGTGGCAACTGGGCGACCTGACCCTGGTCGACGACAGCAACACCGGGCTGATCTACCGCCGCGAGCGCAACGAATCGATCGCCGCCAACAACAGCTTCGGCAGCACCATCAACGCCTATGACCTGACCCTCGACCCGACCTTGAAGAACCCCGGCGACCTGCTCGGCCTGAGCGGCCGCAACCCTGCCGGTGGCAACGCGGCCTGGATCGGCCAACCCGGCGTGCCGCAGTTTTCCAGCGACTACGGCTGGCTCAACCTGCCCGCCATGTACCCGGCCGGGCACGGCCTGTATGCAGAATCGGTGGCGCCCTACACCGCCGACAGCACCTGGACCACCAAGACCCTGTTCAGCCAGCACAACCTGCGCCTGGGCGAACGCGTGGGCCTGAACATCGGCGCCAGCCGCAGCTGGATCGACGCCCGTATCGAAAACCCCTTCGTGCTGCCCGGCGGCAACCCGCGCAAAGACTCGGACAACTACCGGCTGTTCTCGGTGCAGGTAAGCCCCTACGTAAAACCTACAGAAAACAGCACCCTGTACTACACCTTCGACCGCTCGCTGGCGGTGAATACCGGCTTCTTCACCAACGGCCTGGGTTGGGGCAGCGGCACGGGGGCCAATCAGCTCAACCCGCTGGCCTTCGAAAGCCTGAGCGTGCTGCATGAGGTAGGGTTGAAAGTGGAAGCAGTGCCTGACCAGCTGTTCCTTACCCTGGCCGCCTACAAACAGGCCCGCGACCAGTCGCCGGACAGCAACAACAACATCGCCCGGCTGATCGTCAAAGGCTGGGAAGCGACCCTGCGCTATCAGGACCAGCACCTGCGCGGCGGCCTCAACCTCAGCCGCATCAGCGCCTACAACGAGTTCACCAGCCAGGCCGGGTTCGCCTCGGCCGGATTCATGCCCGACAACGGCACCGTATTCGGCGACAACAACAGCCTGAATCAGCGCCCGTCCGGTAAGTTCGATGCGGTGCAGATCCCCGAATACAACGCCGGCGGGTATGTCGACTACCGCTTCGACTCGGGGTTTGGCGTCGAGCTTTCCGGCTGGTGGACCAGCAGCTGGTACCTGAACCTGAGCAAGACGGTGAAAGTGCCGGACGAATACAACCTCGACCTTGCCGTGTACTACCGCCAGCCGCAATGGGGCGTGACGGTGCGCATGCTCAACGTTACCGACGAGCTGAATTTCGTCAGTGGCCTGGCCGGCTCTACCAATACCTTCCTGCAACCGATGCCGGGCCGCACGCTGCTGGCCCAGGTCGATTACCAGTTCTGATCACCCTCAACCTGAAAGGCTAGGCGAATGCTCCACCAGCGTCCGGGTATAAGCGTCAACCGGACGCCCAAGAACCTGATCAGCAGCCCCCTGCTCCACCACCCGTCCCTGGCGCAACACCAGCACCCGGTCGGCAATCGCCCGCACCACCCCAAGGTCATGGGTCACGAACAACACCGTCAGCCCCTCCCCCTGCAATCGCTTCAGCAAGGCCAGAATCGACGCCTGCACCGACACATCCAGCGCCGAGGTAATCTCATCACACACCAGCAACTTCGGCTCGCAGATCAACGCCCGGGCAATCGCCACCCGCTGGCGTTCTCCACCGGACAAGCTATGCGGGAACATGTCCGCCACGCGCGCCGGTAGCGACACCCGCTCCAGCACGGCCTCGACCCGCTGACGCGCTTCACTACCACGGACCCCGAAAAAGTGCGCCAAAGGGGCGCCGAGCGTTTGCCCTATCGTGTGCCTTGGGTTCAAGGCCCGATAGGGGTTCTGGAACACATACTGGATCTGGTGACGCAACCCGGCATCCCGTTCACGCGCTGCAAACGCCAAGGGTTTGCCGGCGTAGCTGAGTTGCCCCTGGACGTTTTCGCCCAGCCCGGCAATCGCCCTGGCCAGGCTGGTCTTCCCCGAACCCGACTCACCCACCAGCGCCAGGCACTCCCCTTGCCCCACCCGCAGGGAAACATCGAACAGCACCTGGCGATCGTAGGCGACATCCAGCCCCCGGACCTCCAGCAACACTGCTGCGCCCGGCGCAGCAGCAGCCTCGACAGCCGCCTCACCGAGGGACAGCGGCTCTCTGTGCGGCACCAGGCACGCCACCCGATGCCCGCTGTCGTGCGCCAACAACGACGGCTCGATTACACAACACTCTGCACGACGCCTGCCGCAGCGCGGCGCAAACGCACAGCCATGCGGGCGCTGCCCCGGTGCCGGTGCGTGCCCGGCAATCGCCTGCAACGGCTGGCGCCGGGCAATGTCGGGAATGGCCGCGAGCAAGGCGCGGGTGTAGGGATGCAGCGGTGCGCCGAACAACGCCTCGCGCCCGGCCACTTCTACCAGTCGGCCCGCGTACATCACCATCACCCGGTCGACCAGGTCACGCACCACCGCCAGGTCATGGGTGACGTAAAGGGCCGCCACACCCTGGTCACGGCACAGCCGCTTGAGCGTCTGCAGCACATGGGCCTGGGTGGTCACGTCCAGTGCGGTGGTGGGCTCGTCAAGCACGATCAGGCGGGGCCGCAAGACAAACGCCAGCGCCAGCATCACCCGCTGTTGCTGCCCGCCAGACAGTTGATGCGGGAACCGCTGCAGGAAGGCGTCGTCATCCGGCAGGCCTACATCCAACAGGGTATCGCCGATGCGCTGGCGTGCTGCCTCACGCGACAGCGCAGGCTGGTGCGCCAACAGGGTTTCACGCAGCAAGGCACCCAGGCGCAACGCCGGGTTCAGTGCCGTGGCAGGGTCCTGGGCCACGTAGCCGACCAGCCCGCCACGGGCCAGGCGCAGGGCCTCGCCTTCAAGTTCGAGCAGCGACCGCCCGGCCACCACCACTTGCCCGCCAACAATGCGTGCGCCCTGTCGGGCATGGCGCAACAACGCAGTGGCCAAGGTGGTCTTGCCCGAGCCAGACTCGCCCACCAGGCCAACAATCTCCCCTGCCGCAAGGCTGAAGGACACCTCGGCCAGTACATCAATCTGCCCGGCCAGCTCTACCCGTAGGTCGCTGACCTGCAACACTTCACTCGCCACATGCAACAGCGCGCTCATGGCTGCTTCTCCCCAATCCGTGCACTGGCCCGGCCAATGCCTTCGGCAAGGATGTTGGTGCCATAGGCAAACACCCCGATCAGCAATGCAGGGGCCAGTACTGCCCAGGGCTGCACCAGCAGGCCGGCCTGGTTTTCATTGATCATCAAACCCCAATCCGCAGCCGGCGGCGCCACCCCGTAGCCCAGGAAACTCAAGCCGGACAGCATCCCCACTGCCCAGGTCAGCATGTTGCCGAAGTGCACCAACAGCGGCGTGAGGATGTTCGGCAGGATTTCATGAAAGAGGATGCGCCAACGCGGGTAACCCATCATCTGCGCAGCCTCGACATATTCCTGCCCGGCCACCGCCACGGCACTGCCCCGGGCCAGACGGACAACCCCGGGGATAAAGGCGATGGCCACGGTCAAAACGATCAGCCAAGGCGCCCGACCGAGCATGGACACAATCAACAGCACCAGTATCAGGTCCGGGAACGCCAGCGATACATCCGCCGCCCAGCTGATTAGCTGATCCAGGCGCCTGCGCGAGAAGCCGGCCAACAGGCCCAGGCTGCCGCCCACCAGCAATGCGAGGGTGGCTGCAGCCACCGACATCCACAGCACCGACAGGCCGCCGCTGAGCAAGCGTGAAAGCAAATCATGGCCCAGAAAATCGTGCCCCAGCGGTGCCCCGGCAGCCGGGGGGCCGTACACCGGCCCGACCATCGCCGTGGGCGCGTGGGGTGCCAGCCAGGGGCCGAAAGCGGCCAGCAGCGCCACCAGCAAGGTGATCACGGCGCCCCGGCGTATCTGCGGGTCGGCCAGCCAACGGGAATCAGTCATGGGTGGCCTCCTGGGCAGGGGTGCTACGCGCACGCCGCCACCATGGTCGAATGCCACGGCGGATACGGCGGATCATCCGCACCCGGCGTGCGGTGCGCAGTTTAGGGGTAAGCAGCACGGTCAGCAGGTCGGCCAGCAGGTTGATCAACACCACCGCCAAAGTGATGACCAGCACCACCGCCTGGATCATCGGCAGGTCGCGCACCTGGATCGCGGCGTTCAGAGCCGTGCCGATGCCCGGGTAGCTGAAGATCACTTCGGCCAGCAGCGCACCGCCGACCAACGTGCGCAAGGTCAGCGCCACGCCCTGGATCGCCGGGGTCAAGGCATTGGGCAAGGTATGCCGCCAAACAATACGCCGCTCGGGGATGCCACGCAGGCGCGCGGCGATCACATACTCGGACTCCAGCGCCTCGATCATTGAAGCCCGCACCATACGCGTGAGGTACGGCAGCGCAGACAGGCTCAGCGCCACGACCGGCAACACCAACGACGGCCACTGCCGCCACAACGACAGTTGCGGGTCGAGGATCGACACCGCCGGCAGCCAGCCCATGCCCGGCATGGAAAACAGCAGCACCAGGCCGATGGCCAACAGAAAACCCGGCGTGGCCTTGAGCAGGATCAACGCCGACAGCCCCCAGCGGTCGAGTCGGCTGTCACGGCGCAGGGCCAGGCTTACCCCCAGCAGCAAGGCCAGCGGCACAACCAGCACCAGCACCCCGGCCAGCAAGGCCAGGGTGTGGCCGAGGCGGCCGAACAGCAGCTGCGCCACCGGTACCTGGGAGTCCAGCGAGATGCCCAGGTCCCCGCGTAACAAGGCGCCGAGCCAACGCAGGTACTGCAGCAGGATCGGCTGGTCGAGGCCCAGTTGCCGCTGCAGGGTGAGGATGCTTTCCAGTGGCGCATCCGGGCCGAGAATCACCCGCGCCGGGTCCGAGGGCAGTGCCTGGGTGGCGATGAACACCATCAGGCTGATCACCCAGGCGGTCAGCAGCCCATAACCGAGGCGGCCGATGAACCAGGCCAGCCAGGCCGGCGTGCGCGGGGTGTGGTGAGCGTCAGGCATTGGGGTTCAACCAGAGTTCGTCGAAGCGCCAGGAGGCGAAGGTGGTCTGTTCCGGGGTAAGCCCACCGACCTTGGCCGACGCGGCATCCAGCACGTCGGCAAAGCCCCAGATCAGCAACCCGCCACGTTCGTGCTGGATGACCTGGGCTTCATGCACCAAGGCCGTGCGCCGCGCCAGGTCGGGCTGGGCCAGGGCCTGCTGGAACAGCTCGGTAAAGCGTGGGTCGTGGAAGTTGCTGCGGTTATAGATGGCCTGCGGCGCATCGTTGTGCAGCGCCGAGGCGAGAAAACCGCGGGCTGGGGTCGAGCCCGGCGACAGTTGCCATTGCTCGCGTTGCGGGCCATTGAACACCGAGCCATCGACTTGGTTGACCTTCACCTGCACCCCAGCCTTCAGGGCCTGCTGGGCAAACACCAGCGCGGCGTTGACGCCAGGCCCAGATGTGGTGGTCAGCTCGACGCGCAGATCACTTTGCCCGGCCTGGCGCAGCAGCGAACGGGCTTGATCCAGGTCGTAGGGGCGCTGGGCAATGGCGTGGTTGTAGGTAGGATCGTGAGGCGAATACAGGTCGTTGGCCACCCGGCCAAAACCATTCAAGCCACGCGCCACCAGCTCCTGGCGGTCGGCCAGCAGGCGGAACGCCTGGCGCACGCGCACATCCTGGAACGGCGCCTTGGCCAGGTTCAGGTTGAAACCGGTGAACGAGGTGGTTGGCGAGGCATACAGGCGCAGCCGTGGGTCGGCCTTGAGCAACGCACTGTGCTCGGCCTGCACACCACTGGCCACGTCGATCTGCCCGGCGCGCAGCGCTGCGGCGCGCGACACCTGGTCCTTGAATTCGATGATTTCCAACTCGTCCGCATAGGGGCGATTGGGTTTGTAGTAATTTTCAAAGCGGGTGTAGAGCGAGCGCTGGCCGGGAATGAAGCTTTTCAGGCGGTACGGCCCGGCGCCGACCGGGTTGGTCACCGGATGGTAATCGGTAGGCACAATGCCGCCGAAACTGATCAGCGTCTCATCCAGTGGGTAGAAGCTTTGCCCCTGCTTGAAACGTATTTCAATGGTGCGCTCGTCCAGCTTGCGCAACGCCTGCCGGTCGATGGCGCCGACCAGCCCGGCGAATGGCGAGGCCAGTTGCGGGTCGGTCAGGCGCAGGATCGAGAACAGCATGTCGTCGGCAGTGATACTTTTGCCGTGGTGGAACTCCAGCCCAGGCTTGAGGCGGATGGTCCAGGCACTGGCATCGGCATTCGGCTCGGCGAACTCGGCCAGCGCCAGGCGCGTGCTGACATCGGCGTTCCATTCCCAGAACTTGGCGTACAGCGCCCAGCCACGGATGATGCCGCCGCCTACCGGCTTGTGTGCATCGAGGTTCCCGGCCTGGTCACCGTCGATAATGCCCACCCGCAAGCGCCCGCCACGCACCGGCGTACCCGCCGGCAGCGCCGTGGCGGCTGCCGGCGCGCCGCTGTCGCAGCCGCTGAGCAGCCCGCCGCCGAGCAGCAGGCCGCCACCGACGGCCAGGCTGTTGCCGAGAAACACCCGGCGCGAAAACAGCTCGCTCATCACCCTCTCCTCACGCCGGTTGCGCCACGCCGGGCTTGCTGGCTGCGCCCAGGCGCGGCACTTCAAAGCCATGGTCCAGGTCCAGCAGCGGGAACAGCAGGTCAGCCACCCGGTGCGCCTCGTCAATCAGCGGGAAGCCGGACAGGATGAACGCCGAGGTACCCTGCGCTTCGTACTCGCGGATGCGTTCGGCAACCTGTTCGGCGCTGCCGACCAGGTAAGTGCCGGCTGCAGGGCCAAGGATGTTGAAACCGAACAGGCTGGGGCCCAGCCAGACGTTGGGGTAGATCTCCAGCTCACGGGCGGTGGGCAGGCGCCCGGCGCGGATGCTGTCGAGGTTGCGCTGGATACGCGGGTCGTCGCTGACGTAGCTGTCGAAGGTTTGCCCGGGAGGCAACTGCCGTTCGATGGCCGCGCGCGCGGTGGCTAGCGAGGTCCGTTGCAAAAGGCGCTCTGCATGGGCCCAGGCTTCTTCCTCGGTCTCGCGCACGATCACCTGCAGGCGGGTGCCGTAGGTCAGTTCACGGCCGATCTTCGCCGCCTCGGCTGCCACCCGGCGGAACTTGTCGCCGAGCTTTTGCGGGGTGTCGGCGAAGCTCAGGTAAACATCGAGCAGTTGCACGGAGTGGGCCACACCCGGTGCCGAGGTGCCAGCCCCCCACAGCGGGATGCCGGGCTTTTGCTTCGGTGGGTGCCAACCGCCCAGCGGGTGATGGGCAGCGCCTGGCGAACGGGGTGAAAGCTTGACGTAGCGGCCATCGTAACCGGCGGTTTCACCGGCGTAGAAGCTTTGGAAGGCGCGCCAGTATTCCAGGCTGAAGTCGTAGCGTTCATCGTGCGGGTAATGCACGCCCAGGGTGGCCAGGCCAGCGTCGTTGCCGTTGACCACGTTGAACAGCAGGCGGCCGTTGGAGAACTGGTCAAAGGTGAGCGCCCATTTGGCCAACACGGCTGGCGACAGCTCGCCCGGGTGTTGGGCGACCAGAAAGCGCAGGCGCTTGGTCGCGTCGATCAGCGCTGCCGACACGGCCAGGCTTTCATTGGGGCTGGAGCCGAGCAGCGAGCCGTAGAAGCCCAGGCGGTCAGCGGCGATGGCCAGTTGCTTGAGGTGCTCGAAGTCGGTGTGCCAGCGCCCTTCTGGCTCCCAGGGGTGCGGGCCGTCCGGCGTGGTGAGGTACCAGAGTATTTTTACTGCCATGGGGTGAATCCTTTTCTGAAAGGGGGGGCGCGCCGCGCCCCAGCGATCACATCAGCTACGCCGGTCAATACCCGGCACCAGGCCCAGCTCGGTAGCCCGCTCATACAACCCGCTCATCTTCCACTGCTGGGTCAGCACCCCCGGCCCATACGGCCGCGACCCACCCAATGCATCGGCCAACAGTTGAATCTGCGCGCCCTCCTCCAGCAACAGGATGAACTCCGCCGTGGCCCGCAGCCCCTGCTTGCCCCATACCGTGGCGCCGCCATTGGCTTCCAGGATCGCCAGGTTGAACGGGTTTTCGGCGATCTTGTCGAGGATGAAGTCGACCTCGGCCTGGCGCCGGTCGATGTACACCGGCAGCTCGCGGGCCAGCTGGTAGCGCTGCACCGGCACATAGTGGAACGGCAAGGTACGGTGGGTTTGCGCCCAGGCCCCCAGGTACGGGCTGTGCACGTGTGACACGGTGGTGATGTCGGCGTGGGTCTGGAACAGCTTGGTGTAACGGCCCAGGCCACCTTTGCCCTTGCCGACGATGACGTTGCCGGAAAAGTCGGTCACCGTGGCCTGCAGCGGCTTGCGGTGGTTCCACGGGCCGCCGTAATTGACCGCTACCAGCAGTTCTTCGCCGGGCACGCGTTCGATAAAACCGACCGTGCCATTGGCCGTGATGGTGTTGGTTTCGCGGAATACGCTGAAGGCCGCTTCGGCTTCGGCCACCACCTGGTCGATGAAGGCTTGTAGTTCGGCAGTGACGGGGCGTTCGTTGATCAGTACGGTCATGTTCAATCTCCAGTCAGGTCAGGCGCGGCGCTGGGCCTGCAGTTCTTGGGCAGCTTGCAGGGGCCGCGGGTCGACCCAGTCGGCGATGGCGAAGTCGGCCTCGAGGAAGCCGTGCAGGTACAGGAAGTCCTTTTGCGTGCCAAGGAAGGCCAGGCGCTGCTCGGACAGGTCTGGCGCCAGGGTGGTGTGGAAGTCACCCCGGTAGGCCTGCGCCACGCCTTGGCTGCCGGCGCGGGTTTCTTCTTCGAGGATGCGGTTGAGCGCGTCGCGGTTGTTGGCCGCCCAATCTGCGGCACGCAAGGTCTGGGCAAGGAAGCGCACCACCAGCTCGAAGTGGTCGTCGAGCAAGCGCTGGTGCACGGTGATCGGTCGTGGCGTGCCGTTGTTGATGCGGTGGCGGGGGTCGGCCAGCAGATCGAGGTCGACGCCGACCACCAGGCCCAGCCGACGTGCCGCATCAGCCGCTGCCGCGCCCTTCACGTACACCGCATCGACTTCACCGCGCGCCAGGTACTCCAGCCCCGACCACAGCCGTTGCAGGCCCAGCTGCGGGGTTGCAGCGTTGGCCTGGTCGAGCAGGGCCACTTCCACCAGTTGCACATCACCCAGCTGCAGGCCAGCCGACGCCAGGGCGCCTTTGTAGCCGTGCAGGCTCATGGCCCGGGCGATGCTGCCGGGGCGGCTGTCGCCCCAGGCCGGCAGGGCCAGGCGCTTGCCGCGCAGGTCGGAGGCGCTGCGGATGCCGGAGTCCGGGCGGACCAGAATGGTTTGCCATTCTTCGATCCAGGTCAGGCCGATCAGCCGGCTGGGCGAGCCAGCAGCGCGTGCGGCCAACGCCGGTACGTTGCCGCCTTCGCGGAACAGCCCGGGCAGCTGGTGATCGTAGTGGTGATGGCCAAGCTGGCGGGCCTCCTGCAGGGTCGAGACCGGCAGGCCGTCGAGGGCGAATTCCTGCTCCAGCCAGCCAAGCTTGTAAGCGATGCCAGAGGCGGTGGGCACCGGGCAGCGGGTGAACCAGATGCGCTCCAGGGCAGACAGGTCGTGCGCGGGGCTTATTGCGGTGGGGCTTGCGAGGGTCATGGGGTAGCTCCTTGGGCGTCGTGCAAGCACCATTGCAGTGTGCGTGCCAACCGCTGGAGGCCTTGATTTCATTGACGTTGGATGTTTTGACAGGGCGCTTGCTGCTGGAGTGGGAGCAGGATTGCGGGTGGGGTGCTGCCAGATCAGCAGGGCGGCTGCTGCCCTGGCAACAAAAGGTTGCGCAAGCCGCGCAGCACGGGGCCTGAACAGGGGTGGCAAAGATATTGCTCGAGGGCTTCAGGCCGCGCTGTGGCCCATTGCGGGCTTACCCGCGAGACAGGCCCACTGGCCCCTTCAGACATAGCCGAGACCTCTCCATGAGTGCCATAGAACCCTCCCCTGCCCGCCGCCTCACCAGCGCAGCCGAAGCCATCGAAACCGCCCGCCAGGTCGCTGAAAAAATCGCCGAGCTGGCCGCCGACCCACGCAACAACGGCCAGCTCCCCCGCCGCCAGGCCGAGCTGTTGTCCAGCAGCGGCCTGACCGCCATCGCCGTGCCGGCCGAATTCGGCGGCCTGGGTGCCTCGGTGCAGACCGTGGTCGAAACCGTGCGCCTGGTGTCCACCGCCGATGGCGGCGTCGGCCAGTTACTGCAGATTCACAACGTGATGCTGCGCGGTATCTTTACCGGCTACCCGGATGAAGTACGCGACCGGCTGATCGCCGATGTACTGGCCGGCAAGCGTTTCGGCAACGCCCTGGCCGAAGTCGGCGGCAAGAACAAGTTCGCCCTCAAGACCCGCGTCGAACGCAACGCCGATGGCCAGTGGGTGCTCAACGGCAGCAAGTTCTACTCCACCGGATCCTACCTGGCCGAGTGGATCTCGCTCACCGCCGCCAGCGAAGACGGCGGTGTTGGCGTGTTGCTGCACCGTGACACCCCCGGGCTGACCCTGGTCGATGACTGGCAAGCCTTCGGCCAGCAGAACTCGGTGAGCGGTACGGTGAACTTCGACAATATCGTGCTCGACGAACGCTACCTGACCCGTCGCAGCGGGCCGATGAAGCGCACCGGCCTGACCTTCCCGCAGATCCTTCACGCGGCCATCGACACCGGCATCGCCGCTGGCGCCTTGCAGGCTGCCATCGCGTACCTGCGCGAGCATGCCCGCGCCTGGGTGGAGAGCGGCGTCGAGCGCGCCAGTGACGAGCCCCATGTGATCCGCCAGGTTGGCGAATATGCCGTGGCCCTGCGCGGTGCCGAGTCGGTGCTGCGCGAGGCCGCGCGGGTGTTTGACGATCACGAGCGCGACCCGGAAAACAAGGCCCTGCAGGATGAGCTGATTCTTTCGGTGGCCACCGCCCGCGCGCATTCCGATGCGGCGTCACTGAAGATTTCCAGCGACCTGTTCTCGCTGCTGGGAGCCAGCGCGTCGCTGAGCAAGTGGAACCTTGATCGCTTCTGGCGCAATGCCCGGGTACACACCACCCACGACCCGATCCGTTGGCGGCTGCACAACGTCGGCAACTACTACCTCAACGGGGCGGACCCTGGGGAGTACACCGCAGTGCTCAACGCCAAGGAAAACCAGGGCGCTACCCGCCGTTGAAACCAGGTTTGGGCGGGGGGTGCCTTGCGCCCCTGTCGCGACACAAGGCCGCTCCTGCAGGGGGCGGCGTCGCATTCTGATCGAGCATTTACATGAACCACCCTCTACTTCGGGCCTTGGCCATCTATCGCGAAATGCCGTGGCGCTTCGTCCTGGTCACAGCCTTGTACATGGCCGGCAATCTCGGCCTGGCCTGGCAACAGTGGCTGATCGGCCACGCGGTCGACGATGTCAGCGCCGGTCGCGCCGTGTCGCGCCTGGCTGATGGCAGCCTGGATGCCAGTATCGCCTGGCACTGGTTGTGGCTGCTGTTGGCCATCGCCTTGGGCCGCGGCCTGCTGCAATACGCCGCCGCCGTGCTGTCGCTGGTGCTCAGCCAGGCCCTGCTCACGCGCCTGCGCGAACGCATCCTCAACCAGGTGCAGCGCCTGCACCTTGGCTACCACTGGGGCCACGGCATGGGTGAACTGGTCACCCGCACCACCCGCGATGCCGACAAGGTGCGTGATGCATTGATCACCTTCTGGCGGCAGATCATCGAAACACCGCTGGTGGTGATCGCCGCCGTCGGCCTGTTGAGCTGGTACGACCCGCTGTTGGGCCTGGTGCCCTTGCTGCTGACCGGCGCCGGGCTGTGGCTGTTCGTGGTACAGACCGATCGCCTGGTAACCCTGGACCGTGCCGTGGGCGCCGCCTATGACCAGGTCAGCCAGGACCTGGCCGAAGGCATCGGCGGTGTGCGGGTGATCAAGGCTTTCGGCCTGGAACGCCAGCGTATCGCCCGGTTCGCCAGCCAGGTCGAGGTGTTCACCCATCACGCCCGCGCTGCCCTCGCCTACGCCAGTTCGCGCATTCCGCTACCGCAGGCAGTGGTGGCGCTGGGGCATGTGTGGATCCTGGTCTACGGCGCCCATCGCGTGGCAGCCGGTGCTCTGGGCATCGGCGAACTGGTCACCTCGCTGCTGGTGGCGACCACGTTGGTGTTCCGTATCGAAGGCATCGGCCGGGTGATGCAGACCTTCGCCGATGCCCGCGCCAGCGCCGAACGCATCTGGCAGTTGCTGGACGAACGCCCGGCCATCCTCGGCGGCCATGCCACGCTGCCTGCCGGGCCGCTGGGGCTGAAGCTGAACCAGGTGCAGGCCAGTGCAGCAGAGGCTGGTCGGCCTGTCTTGCAGGACTGCTCGCTGACCCTGCTACCCGGTGAGGTGGTGGCGCTGGTCGGCGCCACCGGTACTGGCAAGAGCCTGCTGGCCAGCCTGCTGCCGCGCCTGACCGACGTAGAGCACGGCAGCGTGCAGGTCGGCAGTGATGCCGGCGGCTGGCATGACGTGCGCAACCTGGACCTGGCGGACCTGCGCCGCCGCGTTCACGTACTGCCGCAGGAAAGCTTCCTGTTCTCCGACAGCCTGGCCGCCAACCTGCGCCTGGCCGCGCCGCAAGCCAGCAACGCCCAGTTGCGCGAAGCCTTGCGCCTGGCCGCCGCCGAGGATGTGCTGGCGCGCCTGCCCCACGGCCTGGATACGCCGCTGGGTGACCGTGGCGTTACCTTGTCTGGCGGCCAGCGCCAGCGCCTGTGCCTGGCCCGGGCGCTGCTTGGCGCACCCGATATCCTCTGCCTGGACGACGCCACCAGCGCCCTGGATGCCCTGGGCGAACGCCAGGTGCTGCACAACATCCGCCACCTGCACAGTGCACACGGCCAAGGCCCGACCTTGCTCCTGATCACCAGCCGCCTCTCCACCCTGCTGCAGGCCGACCGCGTGCTGATCCTGGAAAACGGCCGTATCAGCGCCAGCGGCAGCCATGCCGAACTGAGCGCGAACAATGCCCATTACCGCGATTTGCTGGGGGTCGACCATGACTGATGTGCAACACGCGCCCGCCAGCGATATCGACATCGAGCAGCGCCTGGCCCGCCAAGCACTGGACCGGGGTATGCTCCACCGCCTGCTGCCTCTGTTGCGGCCCATTCGTGGACAGATCCTGGCAGTGATCGGCATCGAGCTTCTGCTGGTGTTTACCGTGTTCCTGCGCCCGTGGTTCGTGCGCGAACTGCTGGACAAGGGCTTGGTACACAGTGCCGACCACTGGCTGCTCGACGAACGCCTGGTGCTGTGGCTGGGCCTTGGCCTGGCGGCGAGCTGGCTGGGACGCTTTCTGCTGGCCGGAGTATCGCAGTTCATTGCCGGGCGCGCGGCGATCGGCGTGCTCAACAACCTGCGGGTCAAGGTGTTCGCCCATGTGCAGGCATTGTCGGTGAACTACTTCGACCAGACCCGTGCCGGGCGGATCATTTCCCGCGTTGATCGTGATGTCGATGCACTGGAGCCACTGCTGGTGCAAGGCCCACCAGAACTGCTGGGCGCCCTGCTGCGCTGCGGGTTGGCTGCGCTGATGCTGTGGCGCATAGAGCCCAGTTTCTTCTACAGCCTGGCCGCCACTGTACCGTTGCTGGCCGTGGCCACCTGGCGCTTCAAGCGGGTGTCGCAGCGCAACTGGGCCAAGGTGGCGGAGCAACGCAGCCGCTTCACCGCGCATCTGGTGGAAAGCGTAAGCGGGGTGCGGCTGATCCAGCAATGCGGGCAAGCGCAGATCAACCAGGCGCGCTACCGGCGGCTGCTGGAAGACTTCAACCAGGCGCTGATCCGGGGCAGCCTGCGCGCTGGCTGGTTCGCCCCGTTCACCGCGTTGCTCAGCACCGCCGGCATGGCCGTGCTGTTGCTGGTCGGCGCCCATGGCCTGGCCGAGGGCAAGGTCAGCGTTGGCCAAGTGGCAGAGAGCCTGTTCTACGTGTTTCTGTTCCTCGGCCCGCTGCAGGAGTTGTCGGACCTGTTCGAGCGCTATGCCACCGGCAGTGCCTCGGCCCAGCGCATCTTCCTGTTGCTCGACACACGCCCGCAGGTACTCGACCCACCTGCGCCACAAGCGCTGGCCAGGGCACACGGCCAGGTGGACTTCGAAGAGGTCGGTTTTGCCTATCTGCCAAACAGCCCACGGCCAGTGATTGACCGGCTCGACCTGCATATTCGCGCTGGTGAAGTGATAGCCATCGTCGGCCCCTCGGGGCATGGCAAAAGCACCTTGGTACAGCTGCTGACGCGCTTCTACGAAGTGCAGGACGGCGCCGTCAAGCTGGATGGCATCGACCTGCGTGCCCTGGCCCAGCATGACGTGCGGCGCAACGTGGGCGTGGTGTTGCAGGACAACGTGCTGTTCAGCGGTAGCATCCTCGACAACCTGCGCCTGGCCTCGCCAGCTGCCAGTGATGCGCAGCTGATTGCCGCGGCCCGCGAGCTGGGCGCCGACGAAGTGCTGGAGCGCCTGCCGCAGCGCTACCATACCGAAGTCGGCCCGCTGGGCGCGCACCTGAGCCATGGCCAGCGCCAGTTGGTGTGCCTGGTGCGGGCTTACCTCGCCGACCCGGCGGTACTGGTGCTGGACGAAGCCACCTCGGCGGTGGACGTGCACACCGAACGGCGCATCCAGCGCGCCCTGCGCCGGCTGTGCCAGGGGCGCACGGCGATCATCATTGCCCACCGGTTGGCGACTATTCGTGATGCTGACCGGATTGCCGTGGTGAAGCATGGGCGGGTGGTGGAGCAAGGGGCGCATGCCGAACTGATCGGGCGCGGGGGTGCCTATGCGGCGCTCCATGACGCGTATCTGCGCAGTGCCGGGGAGGTTGTAGCCGAGAAAATCGAGGCCTGACTTGCCGGCCTCTTCGCGGGGCAAACCCGCTCCCACAGATATGGCGCTGGACTTACTGACCGCGCCGGACCTGTGGGAGCGGGCTTGCCCTGCGAAGAGGCCGGACCTGTTCATGCTGCTGTCCCAGCATCCACTGCTGCCCGATTGCTGCCACAGCAGCACCCCTATCCCCGTCTACTCCACAAATCCCCGCCCCACAGGCCCTACGCCACGCATGGCACAGCCGTTGCACCACCCTCCTGACTCGCACACACTGCCTCTTCAGGAGTCCCCATGACCACCGAATTCTTCTGGCGCCTGCCCTTGGGTACCGACGGCCCGCAGCTGTCCACCGACAGCCACAACCGTGGCAACCCTGTACACCGCGCCGGTAACATCGCCCCCGGCCGCCTGCCCGATGGCCAGGCCGACGGTTTTACCTACATCGACTACATCGCCCAGGTGGCCAAGGCCGCTGAGCTGGCCGGCTTCGAGGGCGCGCTGCTGCCCACCGGCCCGGAGCCGTGGATTGCCGCCGCCGCGCTCGCCCGCGAAACCCGGCGCATCCGCTTCCTGATCGCTTTCCAGGCCACCTGGACCCTGCCCGCCTATGCCGCCCAGCAGGCGGCAATCCTGCAGAACCTCAGCGGTGGCCGACTGGACTGGAACATCATCACCGGCGGTAACCCGGCCAGCCAACGCGCCAATGGCGATTTCCTGGAACATGACCTGCGCTACAAGCGCACTGGCGAATTCCTCGACGTGATCCAGGGCCTGTGGGCGCAGGACAGGTTCTCCTACGATGGCGACATCTACCGCCTGGAAAACGGCAGCCTGCCGCCAGGCCTGCAGAACGAACGCAAACCGGGCGTTTATTTCTCCGGATTTTCCGATGCCGCGCTGGAGGTGGCCGCGCGCCATGCCGACGTATACCTGAACTGGGCCGAGCCGATCGACAAGCTCAAGCCGCATATCGAACGGGTACGCGAGCTGGCCGACAAGCAAGGGCGCACGGTGCGCTTCGGTCTGCGCGTCGACCTGTTCGCCCGCGAAACCGAGGAGCAGGCGTGGCGCGAGCTGCGCCAGCAGTTCGAACGCCTGGAAGGCAAAGCCAGCAGCACCGCGAAAAATTTCGTGACCGGCTCCGACTCGGTCGGCGGCGCACGTCAGGCGGCCTACCACCAACACCTGCAGGGCTTCGACGAGCTGGTACTGGCGCGCAACCTGTGGGCCGGCTTTGCCAAGGCCAAGCCTGGCCCTACCGTAGGCCTGGTGGGCAGCCACCAGCACATCGCCGAACGCCTGGCCGAATACCGCGATGCGGGTTTCAGCACCTTCATCCTCGCCGCCAACCCGCACCTGGAAGAGGCCTTGCGCATCGGCCAGGAAGTGCTGCCGCTGGTGCAACAGGCGACCAATCCCCCTTTGCAGGCCAGCGCCTGATCCCGACCGGAGCCCGAACATGAGCCAACCCCTCGAAACCCTGTGGTACACCCGCTGTCCGGTGCCCACCGGCCTGGGCATTGCCGTGCAGCAAGGCTGGCTGCAAGACGACCTGGCCAGCCTGGGCACCCAGGTGCAATCGCTGCGCGAAGCCGACCAGCAGGCGGTGCGCGAATCGCACTTCGACCACAGCCTGCTCAACTCGGTGCGCCATGGCGGCAGCATCCCGGCCATCTGGGCCCGCGCCCAGGGCCGCGAAACCCGCGTGATCGGCCTGTCGTGGGCCGATGAGGCGCAGTTGATCCTGACCCGGCCAGACAGCGGCATCCACAGCGTGAAAGACCTCAAGGGCCGGCGCTTCGGGCTGCCTGACTGGGCTGCCGCGCAGATCGACTTCACCCGTGCCCAGGCCCTGCGCGGGCTGGAAAACGCCTTGAAGCTCGAAGGGCTGCAAGTGGGCGACGTGGCGCTGGTCAACTACCGATACGACGGGACCTTCAGCGACCGCCCAGTGCGCAACGTGGCCGGCACACCGGTGTCCAGCACCCAGAGCGAAGGCCGCAACCTGGAACTGGCTGGCCTGCTGCGCGGCGAAGTGGACGCCATCTTCCTCAAGGGTGCCAGCGCCGTGCAACTGGCCCACGCCTTTGCCCTGCACACGGTGATCGATACCGGCAGCCACCCCGACCCACTGATCCGCAGCAACAACGGCACGCCACGCACCCTGGCGGTGGACAGCCACCTGCTGACGCAGCACCCGCACGTGGTACGCACCCTGCTCGGTTCGGTGCTGCGCGCCGAGCGCTGGGCACACCAGCACCCGGATGAAACCCGCCGCTACCTGGCGCGAGAAACCAACAGTAGCGAGTACTGGGTGCAAGTGGCCTACGGCAATGACGCCCACCTGCGCCTGAGCACCCGCCTGGACGAGCAGGCCATCGTGGCCTTGCAGGATTTTGTCGAGTTCCTCGCACGCTGGCGCTTCATTCCGGCGCGCTTCGAGGTGCGCGACTGGATCGCCCGCCAACCCCTGGATCAGTTGCTGGCCCCCACTCCCATGGACAGGAAACCCGTTACCCCATGACCAAGCCCCTGGAAACCCTCTGGTACACCCACAGCCCGGTGCCCACCGGTCTCGGCATTGCCGTGCAGTCGGGGCGCCTGGCCAAGGCCTTTGCGCCATTCGGCACCAATATCCAGTCGCTGCGCGAGTCCAGCGAACGCGAGGTGCGCGAGGCCCACTACGACCACCACCTGCAGAACTCGGTGCGCCACGGCGGCAACATCCCGGCGATCTGGGCCTACGCCAGCGGCGTCGAGACCCGCGTGCTGGGGCTGTCGTGGAGCGATGAGGTGCAGTTGATCCTCACCACCGAAGAAAGCGGTGTACGCAGCATCCGCGACTTGAAGAACCGCCGCTTCGGCTTGCCCAAGTGGGCCAATGTGCAGATCGACTTCACCCGTGCCCAAGCCCTGCGCGGGCTGGAAAACGCCCTGAAGCTCGAAGGCCTGGCGGTGGCCGATGTGGAGCTGGTCGACTACCCCTACGGCGGCACCTACAGCGACGATGCCAAGCAGCACCTGTATGGCGCCGAAGTGAGCCTGGACACCAGCCGCTTCAGCCGCCGCAACAACGAGCTGATCGGCCTGCTGCGTGGCGACATCGACGCCATCTTCCTCAAGGGCGCCCATGCGGTACACCTGGCCCATGAGTTCGGCCTGCGCGTGGTGGTGGATACCGGCAGCCACCCCGACCCACTGATCCGCAGCAACAACGGCACGCCGCGCACGCTGACCGTCGACCGGCACTTGCTGGAGAACCATTTCGAGGCCAGTCGCACGCTGGTCGACACGGTGCTGCGTACCGAGCAATGGGCCTGGGCCAACCCCGAAGAGACTCGGCGCTTTCTGGCGCGTGAACTGAACACCAGCGAGTACTGGGTAGCGGCGGCCTATGGCGACGATGCGCACCGGCGGTTGCGTACGACGCTGGACAGCCGCTCGATCGAGGCGCTGCAGGACTTTACCGAATTCCTGTTCAGGTGGGGGTTCATACCTCGGCGTTTCGATGTGCGGGAGTGGATTGATTTTCGCGTGCTGGAGAATGTGATCGGCTCGACTTCGCGCTTGGCCGTTTAAGACGCTGGGGCTGCTGCGCAGCAGCCCCAGGCATTTCTGCCACCCCACTGCTGCCCCAGCAGCACCCGCCCAGCACCCCACTGCTGCCCAACCTGCAAGACCCTCCAAGCAAAGGCATTAAATTCATATAAATCAATCATTTAACAATGTGGCACAGTCCCTGCTCTAGCTCTCCCCAACAACGTTTTACATACGGGGAGATCCACCATGCACCAACGTCAACCACTCGCCCGCCAGGTCAGCCTTGCGCTGCTGCTGGCCGGCACCGGCACCCAGGCCATCGCTGCCAACCAAGACAAAAAGAACGAACCGGCCCTGGAAACCGTCACCGTCACCGCCCAGCACCGCGAACAGACTTTGCAGGAAGTCCCGGTCGCCGTGTCGGCCATCAAGGGCACCAGCATCACTGCCGACGGTGTGCGCGCGATGGGCGACATCACCACCTTCGTGCCCAACGCCTCGGCCAAGAACCCCGACGGCGACGGTCGCCCGCGTTGGTACATCCGCGGCCTGGGCACCGGCGACACTGGCGCGGCGACGGTCTACCCGGTGGGCATCTACGCCGATGACGTGTACCTCAACGCACCCATCGCCGGTGGTGGGCCGCTGTTCGACCTGGAACGCATCGAAATCCTGCGTGGCCCGCAAGGCACCCTGTATGGCAAGAACACCACGGCCGGCGCGGTCAACGTGATCTCGAAAAAGCCGACCTTCGACACCGACGGCTACGGCACGGTCGGCTTCGGTACCAAGAACGAGCGTATTGTCACCGGTGCCATCGGTGGGGCGCTTGTGGATGAAAAATTGGCTGGGCGGGTAGCGCTGTACTCCGAGGAGCGCGACGGTTTCCAGAACAACGACTTCGATGGCAACACTTACGGCGATGTGAACAAGAAGGCCATCCGCCTGCAGTTCCTGGCCCAGCTCAACCCCGATCTGGACGCCCTGCTCAAGCTGCACAGCCGCCAGTTCAAGGGCGACGGCAGCAACGGCTCGCTGCCGGTGGGCCGCTACTACAACGTCGGCTACGAACGCCCGCACGGGCGCGACATCTCGTTGAACGTCAATGAAGACTATCGCCTGGACCACGACGGCGCCTCGCTGACCCTCAACTGGTACCTGGGCGACTACACCCTGACCTCGATCAGTGCCTACGACTACATCCGCAACCGCTCCACCAGCGATGCCGACTACACCCCCTACGAGGTCAACGGCGCGGCCATCACCGACAACAGCTACCGCCAGTGGTCGCAGGAGCTGCGCCTGGCCTCGCCGGAAGACCGCCCACTGCACTGGCTGGTGGGCACCCACTACTTCCATGAAGACCTGGACAGCTCTGCGCAGCGTATCGTCACCCCGGGGCCGACCCCCAACGGTACCGGCTCAAACCAGGTGGGCACCACCGCGTTCCGCGACCTGGGTTACGATCACCGCACCGACAGCTACGCCCTGTTCGGCAACCTGACCTACGACTTCACCGATGACTTCAGCGTCACCGGCGGCCTGCGCTGGACTCAGGAGAAAAAGGACATCGACCTGGACCTGGTGCAGCAGACCCGTGCCACGGCCAGTGGCCCGCTGATCCCATTGGCTGGAGCAGGCACCAACGGCAACCGCCAGGAAGACAAGACCTGGGAAGCCTGGACTTACGACCTGACGCCTGAATACCGCATCAACGACAACCTGCGGGTGTTCTTCCGCTACGCCCATGGCTTCCGCTCGGGCGGCTTCAACACCGGGCTGTCGACCAGCCTGGCGCAGTTGACCACGGTCGACCCGGAAAAGCTGGACGCGTACGAACTGGGGCTGAAGTCGGAGTGGTTCGACCGCCGCCTCACGGTCAACGCGAACATCTTCTACTACGACTACTCCGACATCCAGGTGAACCTGCTGACGGTGAACAACGGTGTGCTCACCACCGCTCTGACCAACGGCGCCAAGGGCAAGGTCAAGGGCGCGGAACTTGAGATCGAGGGCCAGCCGACCGATCGCCTGCACCTGCGCGCGGCGTTATCGTTCCTGGACACCGAGTACACCGACTTCAAGAACACCAACCCCACCACCGGCGCAGTGACCGGCGACTACAGCGGCAACAGCTTCGTGCGTTCGCCGCGCAACGTGGTGTCGCTGGGGGCGGACTACACCATCCCGCTGGAAGTGGGCGGCAAGCTGGTGGCCGGCGGCGACGTGAGCTTCCGTGACAAAGAGTACTTCCTGGCCGACCGTCAGAGCAGCGCCGACGCCACCCTCAGCCAACCCCACTACACCCTGGCCAACGCACGCCTGAGCTGGTTCAGCCATGACGACAAGCTGAGCGTGACTGGCTTCGTCAACAACCTCACCGACCGCCGCTACCAGGTGCACGGCCGGCCCAACGGCACCGCCGGGCAGTACGTGATCACCTACGGCGACCCGCGCACCGTCGGGCTCAGCGTTACCAGCCGCTTCTGATTATCAAGCCATTGGGCTGCTATGCAGCAGCCCCAATGCATCACGCTGCATAAAAGGATTACTCCATGCCCCATCCAACCGCCTTGGCCAGCGCCATCGCCCTGGCCATCGCCGGCCTTGCCGTGCCCGCATTCGCCGCCGAACCCTCCGCCCGCCTCGACACCGTTGTCGTGGTCGGCACCCATCGCAGCGACGTCACCGCCCTGCAAAGCGCCGCCCCGGTCGATGTGCTGAGCGGCGAAAAACTCCAGCAAACCGGTGCCAGCGACCTGTCCGCCGCGCTTACCGCGCTGTCGCCCTCATTCAGCTTCCCACAGTCGCCGCAAGGTGCGTTTGCCGGCTCCATCGCCCAGGGCGCCTCGCTGCGCGGCCTGGCTTCGGACCAGGTCCTGGTGCTGGTCAACGGCAAACGCCGCCATACCAGCGCCAACGTCACCCGCCAGGGCCTGGTCAACGCCCGGGGCGCGGCAGCGGTGGATCTTGGCCTGATCCCGCTGTCGGCCATCGAACGGGTGGAAATCCTGCGCGATGGCGCCGCAGCTCAGTACGGCTCGGATGCCATCGCCGGGGTGATCAACATCGTGCTCAAGGAGCGCGACGAAGGCGGCAACGCCGGCTACCGCTTCGGCGGCTACAAGAAAGGCGACGGCCTGCAGCGCAAGCTCAGCGGCTGGAAGGGCTTTGCCCTGCCCAACGACGGCTTCCTGACCCTGGCCTTCGACGCCGGCAGCCAGGACCCCGCCAGCGATACCCGTGACGACAACCGCCTGTTCTACCCCGGCTCCACCAGCATCGACACACCGCGCGAGCAGAACAACCGCTACCGCAACTGGCGCTGGGGCTCGGGCAATGTCTCGGACCAGTACAATTTCACCGCCAACGCCGAAATGGGCTTGAGCGAGGGACTGAGCGCCTATGGTTTCGCGACCTACGCGCACAAGAACACCGACGCCGAGAATTTCTTCGACCCACCGACCACCCTGCGCAGCAACTATGGCAGCGTAGCCCTGGCGCGCTACCCAGACGGCCGCCTGCCAGTCACCCGCTACGGCCTGGAAGACTATGCCGCCACCGGTGGCCTGCGCCTTGAAAACGACACCCTGGGCAATTTCGACCTGGCACTGAACTACGGTAACAACCGCGTCGACTCCACCGACCGCAACGCCATCAACCCCAGCTGGGGCACCACCAGCCCGTCGACCATCTACACTGGCCGGCGCGAAGCAGACCAGACCAACCTGACCCTGGACTGGACCCGCGACTTCGCCAACGACTGGCTGTTCAAGCCATTGACCGTGTCCGCCGGGCTGGCCTGGCGCCAGGAAAACTACGACCTCAGCGAGGGCGAGGCTGCCGGCTGGTCCAACGGGCCGCTATTCAACACGATCGACCCCATTACGGGCCGACGCATTCCTGGTTACTACTCGGGGATCACCCAGGTCGATGCGGTGTCGCTGGACCGCCGCGTGATCGGTGCCTACTTCGATGTCGAAGCCCAGCTGACCGAGAAATTCCAGGCCGGCGTGGCGGTGCGCAGCGAACATTACTCGGACTTTGGCGACACCACCAACGGCAAGCTGTCGCTGCGTTACGACTTCACCCCGCAAATTGCCGCGCGGGCCAGCGCCAGCACCGGTTACCGCGCGCCCTCGCTGGTGCAGAGCGGGTTGTCGTCGTTCAGCGTGCAGGTGGTGGAGCAGCCGCCGGGCAGTGGCAACTGGGTCGAGGTGCAGCAGCGCACCCTGCGCGCCGACAGCCCGGAAGCAGCCTTGCTGGGCGGCAAGGCACTGAAGCCGGAAGAGTCGACCAACTTCTCCGTGGGCCTGGTCTGGCAGCCACTGCCTAACGCCTCGGTCACACTCGACGCCTACCGCATCGACATCGACAATCGCATCACCCTGTCCGACCAGTTGCCCGCGTCGGTGGTCGGCCCGATCTTCGCCGGCACGCCCTACGCCAACATCCAGAGCGCGGCGTTCTACACCAACATCGCCGACACCCGCACCGACGGCTTCGAGCTGGCCGGGCATTACCAGCTGGACGTGGGCCGCTGGGGGCGTGTGGACTTCAATGGCGGCTATGCACGCAACAACACCCGCATCACCGGCCTGGGCGACGTGGGCAACATCCCCGGCAACCAGATCATCGGCCGCAACACCCAGGGCCTGATCGAAGACGGCACACCCAAGGACAAGCTGACCCTCAGCGCCAACTGGCTGCATGACGGCTGGAGCGTCACCGTGGCCCAGCGCCGGTATGGCGAGTGGCAGAACCGCAACGCCGCCAACCCCGCCCTGGACCAGACCTTCAGCCCGCAGTGGGTAACCGACCTGGACGTGTCGTACCACTTCGACCTGGGCCTGACCTTGTCGGCGGGCGCGATCAACCTGTTCGACAGCCACCCGGACAAGCTTGAGGGCGCGCAGCTATATGGCGTGCCGAAATACTCCATTACCAGCCCGGAGGGGGCGCAGGGGGCGTTCTACTACACCAGTGTGAGTTACGATTTCTGATCTGAAACCGAGTGGGCGGCTTCTCGGGCAAACCCGCGAAGCGCCAACGCCGATGCTGCTGACCGACTGCTGCTGCAGCAACACCGCGCTGCTTCCCCAGCACCATCCCCTCCCTGCAGCCCTGTAATCCAGGGCCTGCGCCGCCTGGCACAGCTCTTGCGATAAGCCGTTATCTCCTGCTCTCCCAAGGCCAGCCATGCGCGTGCTCTCGTCCCTTACCTGGTTCATCTCACCCCTGGCCCTGCTCACCCTCTGGGCCGTGGTGGCCAATGCCGGACTGTTTCCGGCCAACCTGCTGATCTCGCCGCTGGACGTGTGGCGCAGCCTCACCGACCTGCTGGCCAGCGGCGAGCTGCAGGAGCACCTGGCCGGCAGCCTGTCGCGGCTGGCCCTGGGCTTTACCGGTGGCGCACTGGCCGGCCTGGCCTTTGGCGCGGCACTGGCGCTGTCGAAAACCGTGGAGGCTTACTGCGCCCCTCTGTTCCATACCCTGCGCCAGGTGCCGAGCATCGCGCTGATCCCGATGTTCGTGCTGCTGTTCGGCGTCGACGAAACCTTCAAGGTGGTCATCGTCGCCAAGACCGCGTTCTTCCCGGTGGCGCTGGCCACCTGCGAAGGCATCCGTGCGATCCCTCGCAGTCATTTCGAAGTGGCAGCGGTGTACCGCCTGCGCTGGCCCACGCTGGTAGGCCGGATTGCCCTGCCCGCCGCGGTCCCGGCCATTGTCACCGGTATCCGCGTGGCCCTCACCCGTGCCTGGGTGGTGCTGGTGGCCTGCGAACTGCTGGCGGCCGACAGCGGCCTGGGGCAGATGATCGAGATGGGCCGGCAGATGCTGCGCATCGATGTAGTGATGGTCGGCGTGGTGCTGACCGGGCTGATCGGTTTCTGCCTGGATTTCACCCTGCGCCGTGTGCAGCGGCGCCTGTCTGCCTGGCAAAGCCGCTGAGGAGGATGCGATGAAACTGCAGAATGTGCGTGGCCTGGTATTACCGCTATTGCTGCTCGGTGCCTGGGAATATGCCTCGCGCCAGGGCGCGACTGGCGCCTATGCCTTCGTACCGCTGGCGCAGGTAGGTAGCGCACTGGCCGAACTGCTGGTCAGCGGCGAGTTGCTGGTCAACCTGTGGGCGAGCCTGTTGCGCACCTGCAGCGGCCTTGCCATCGGCATCGTCGGCGGTGTCGGCCTGGGGGCACTAATGGCCCTGTCCGTGCCGGCCAACCGCCTGATCGCACCGCTGTTCCATGCCCTGCGCCAGGTGCCGATGCTGGGCTGGATCCCGCTGATTGCCCTGTGGCTGGGTAACGGTGAAGGCGCCAAGCTGCTGATCGTCAGCCTGGCAGCGTTGTACCCGATGGTGCTGAACACCTTTGAAAGCCTGCGCCAGGTCGCCGGCCCGCACCGTGAGGCCGCGCGAGTATTGATGCTCGGCCGTTGGCAGCAACTGTGGCTGATCCTGCTGCCGGCGGCATTGCCAGGCATTGCCGCCGGCGTCTTGCAAGCCCTGGCCTTCGCCTGGGTTACCTCGGTGGGCAGCGAGTTGTTTCTGTCCGCCGGGGCTGGCCTTGGCAGCCTGATGATGAACGCCGAGGCCGCGGCGCGCATGGAGATTATCGTGGTCTGCGTGCTGTGTATCGGCCTGTGCGGCTACCTGATGTCCTGGCTGTGTTCCCTGCTTACCCGCCGCCTGCTGCGCTGGCAGCCCACCCGTTGAAAGGCCCGATCATGAACGCTATCGCCCATGCCTTACCCACCAGCGTCAGCCCTGCCGCCCTGACCATCCGCGGCCTGAGCAAGGCCTACCCGCTCAAGGGCAAGCCAGTGCCGGTACTTGAAGACATCGACCTGGACATCCGCCCCGGCGAGTTCGTCAGCATTCTCGGCGCCAGCGGCTGCGGAAAGTCGACCTTGCTACGACTGATCGTCGGCCTTGATCAGGATTACCAGGGGCAGATCCTGCTGGACCAGCAGGCGGTGCGCGGGCCGGGCCTTGAGCGCGGCATCGTGTTCCAGGACCACCGCCTGTTCCCGTGGATGACCCTGCAGCAGAACATTGCCCTGGCCTTGAAGAACCATAGGTTACCGGCGGCTGAAAAGAGCCGGCTGGTGGCCGAGCACATCGAACTGGTGGGCCTGGGCGGTTACGAGCAGGCCTACCCGCACCAGCTGTCTGGCGGCATGGCCCAGCGCGCGGCGATTGCCCGGGCACTGGTGAACAAACCCAAGGTGCTGTTGCTGGACGAACCGCTCGGCGCACTGGATGCCTTGACCCGGGTGCGTCTGCAACAGGAGCTGCAACGCATCTGGGTGCAGGAGCGCTGCACCGTGATCATGGTGACCCATGACGTCGAAGAGGCTCTGTACCTGGGTGACCGGGTGATCGTGATGGATGCGCGGCCTGGCAGGATAAAGGAAGACATCAGCATCCCCCTGCCCCATCCACGCCGACGAGACAGCGCACGCCTGCACGATCTCAAACAGCGTCTGTTGCAAGAATTGGCCGGCGCTTGAGCTCAGCGTTACGCATCATGCCGAATAGCACCCGGTTCGAACACGTGGGCGGTGGCAAGTCACATTCAGAACAATGCAGGTTCTGGATCAATCATCCTCGGATGTGCGATGGAGATCTCATTGTGCTGCCCACGACTTACCGTTGATCAACCAACCCAACCTGCCCCGCATCATCGACATGGGGAATCAGCGCACTGGCCTCCAGGTCGCGCATCAGTTCAGTCAGCATCTGCCGTTGGTTCTCGGTAATCGGCGGCGGCACATACCAGGCGCCCACACTCATGCCCTCGCGCTTGTAGCTGAAGCTGCGCAGCAGCTCGCCATCCTTGTAGACCTTGCCGGTGAGGTTGTGCACGTAGCTGTAGGGCATCGGGAACGTCAGCAGCGTCAGGGCGTTGAGCGCGACCAGAAAACCAGCCCCTTCCCCTGGCGGCTGGCTGATGACCAGGGCGTAACCCTTGCGCGGCAGTCCGTGGTCGACGAAAGAGAACGCGCCCGACGACCTGACCGCCTTGGTCAGCTCGTCGCGCTTCTGGACGTCCAAGCGGGTGTAGCCATCCGGCAGCACCAACAGGCTCATCGGCACATAGGGCTTTTGCGCGTGATAGCCCAGCGGCTTCATCGACGGGTTGCAGCCGCCGAGCAATGCCAGCCCGGCCACCATCAGCGCCGCCTTGACCAGCTTGTTCATCGCTGCGCCTCCAGCGGCTTGCTGCCCTGGTTGGCGGCCTGCATGTCACGGGCGAAGGCGCGGGCGACCCTCCGGATGTTTTCCTCGCGTTCAGGAACACCGAGGTCAAGCAGCCAGGCGTACTTGGCCATGTAGTTCTCATAGTGATAACGCTTGAGCACCTTGCCATCACGCATCACGATGAAGTCGGCCTTGGTGTCCAGGTCACTCTGCAAGGGCAAGAGGAACAGAGTGGCGGCACTTAGGAACAGTAGAGGAAATGGCGCGACCTTGCGCTGGGCATCCAGCTTGACCATCACCTGGGTCTGCCCTTCGCCGGCGGCACCATTCTCGACCTTGCTGAATACGCCGCTCTCGCGCAGGTAATTGCGCAGCTCGGTGCCGTGCTCGAGCGAATCGACCATTACCGCGATCGGCGGCAGGTAATCCTGACCTGCCTCGATGTGCGGATCGGGCAAGGTCTGGGTACCTGCGCAGCCGGCCAGCAGCAGGCTGGCGCTGAGGAACAGAGTCTTTTTCATTGCGGGGTTTCCTGGGTACGGGTCACTTCGCCGGCTGGGCGGCTTGGGGCAGTGGCATGACGAAGGGGAATGCCGGCGCCATGTTCAAGTTCAGGGCCTGCAGGGGTGGCAATGCGGGGGTGTAGCGCCGGGCGATCACTTCATCGCGCGGCTGCTGGTCGCCATGGAAGAACAGGCAGGCGGAAGGCCCGAGGCAACGCGAACGGAATTCGCCGATGTAGTACGCCTTGCCGGCTTCCAGGTGCATGGGCACGAGGAACTGTTCCCGTGCCCGGATGGAGCTGTAGCCACCGTTGTAGCCGTTCCAGAAGAACTGGAAGTCATAGAATTCGTAGTCGCCCGGCTTGAGTGGCATGACGAACACGCTGGCCTCGCCGGGTAGCGCCTGTTTGTCGGGGCCGCGCACCTCTTCGATGTCCTTCGGGGTGTGGGCCACCTCGGCGAAACCCCACCATGCCGCCGCGCCGTCCTGCGCGCCACGTTTGCGCAGGAGGATGCGTTGGTTGGTGTAGGCACTATCGCGGCCAAGGGGGCCGATGCTGCCTACCAGGTACGTTACTGGACCACCAGCGGCCGGTTGCAGGGCCTCGCTGACCAGGACGGAGGATTTGGCGGCGCAGCCGGTAAGTAGGGCAAGCGGTAAAAGACGTGCGAACGCACGGAGCAATCCAGACATGAAAAATCCTTGGGGCGGGTCTCGATCCATCGGCAGCTGCAATCAGCGAGCAAGCACCTCAGCTGCGAGGGCGCAATGATATAGCGCGGCAAGGGATCAGGCGAGCAGGAATACGGCCTTTTGCCACCATCGTTGGGCAGACGGTATTGCCCTCCCTCAATCCAAGCAACGACAACGCATTGAGCCGAACGCCCCATTGGTCAGGCGGTCATGGCGGATCGCCTTCAGGGGGCTATCGTTGCTTGTCTGGGCGACCACGACCGACGAGGGCGGTGCCATGAATACCAGTGATCTACTCGAACAGCTGCTTCGGGCAAGACAAGCTTCGCAGATGCAAAAAGGGAGCGGCGGCAGCTCATCGCAAGACAGCATGGGTGGCTTGGGTGGCTTGCTCGGCGGCCTGCTTGGCGGCGGCGGTACGACGGCTGGCGGTGGCGGCCTTGGTGGATTGCTGGGCGGACTGCTGGGCGGCGGTGGCAGCAACACTGGCGGCTATACCCAGGGGCGTTCCGCGGGCGGCGTCAATTACGCGGCCCTGGCGTCGCTGGGGATGATGGCATTCAAGGCCTATCAAAGCTGGCAGCGCAGCCAGGCGGCAACCCCGCAGCAGGCGGTTCGCACGGTGGATCAACTGTCCGGCGCCGAGGCCGAGGATCACAGCCATGCGATCCTGCGCGCGCTGATTGCGGCGGCCAAGGCCGATGGGCGCATCGACCAGCAGGAAGAACAGTTGATCTACGCCGAAATCAAACGCCAGACCAGCGACCCGCAACTGCAGCAATGGCTGGATGAAGAAGTCGGCAAGCCACTCGATGCTGCAGAGGTGGCGCAGTCGGCGCGGGACCCGGCGATGGCCGCGGAAATGTACCTGGCCAGCGTGATGCTGGTGGATGACCAGCAGGAAGCAGAGCGGGCCTACCTGGATGAGCTGGCCGGCGCACTGCAACTGGATCCGGCATTGCAGGTGCATCTGGAGCAGCAGGCCAAGGGCGCCGCCTGACTTGGATGCGATGTCTGCGCTCGCCATTGATCCGCGGCCAGAGTGGGCAAGGCTTTTGCGAACGACGGCCGTGGGGCGATCGCTACCATCTGCGAGTGACCACTTACGACTCAAAATACTCGCCCCAACCTGTTGGGCCGGCCATCCGTTCCCAGACTCAAGTAGAAGAATGCCATGCTCAATGAAACAAACGATAACCGCGCTGTCTACCAAGCCGCCTGCCATTGTGGGACAGTGCAATTCTCATTGCGCTTGACCGACGGCACGCGTACAGCGCGCAGGTGCAACTGCTCTCTCTGCCGTATGCGTGGTGCCGTGGCGGTATCAGCTAACCTGGGCGACATCACTGTTACCCAAGGGGAAGAGGCGCTGACTCTTTATCAGTTCAACACACGCGAAGCAAAGCACTACTTCTGCTCGAAGTGTGGCATCTACACCTTCCACCAGCGCCGTTCTGCGCCTGATCAGTATGGAGTCAATGTGGCCTGTATCGAGGGCATGAGCCCATTTGACTTCCCAGAGGTGCCTGTCTGTGAAGGTCGGATTCACCCCAAAGACCGTGTAGTCGCAGGTTCCGAGGTTGCAGGATGGGTGCGATACGAAAGCACCGCAGAGTGACTGCACAGCCTGCCTGGAGACCGTGCTGCGAGGGCGTGTGGCTCTCGCTGCGAAGAGCACGTCCATCGACCCAAAGCCGCCTGTCACGGTTCTGTTGATCAGGATAGGCTTGGCCGGGAGCCCGGCCAAGCAGGTTGACACATCACAGCCGGGGATCGTTTTCCCACGTGGTGCCGTAGTAGTCGTGGATACCTCTGCCCCAAGTCGGATCACTCATGTTTGGCCAGTTGTCCTTATCGAAGCCTGGGGCGTTCTTCAGGCGGTCCTTGTCGGCATCAAGGACGAAGCGCTTGTTCACCGTATCCAAGCGTAAAGCCCCCCACGGCACGGCGAACAGCTTTTCACCCATCCCAAGGAAACCGCCGAACGACAGTACAGCGTACGCAACCTTGCCGCTGGCGGTGTCCAACATGATTTCCTTGATGTCACCCAAGTCTTCGTCTTGCGTGTTATACACGTCGTTGCCGATGAGTGTATCCGCCCCCATCAGCCGCGGCCCCGGGCCGCGGTCTCCCTCGGCAGTGAAATCGGTCCGTCCCTTGTACATACCGTACTTGTCGCGTTCTTCGAAGTTCATAGTGCGCTCCTGGCCAGAGGCCATAGGCAGTGAGCATCTCGACGCTTGGTTCAAGGCTGCTCGGGTGACGCCGGCGGTGATGCCCGGCGTGATCAGACAATTTTTTAACCGCACGGTATCTCTCCTCCGTCAGCAAGGCTCGTAGGAGAGGCGGGCGGGACAGCGAGCGACGGGCTAGGACACTAAGCTTCGAGGGCCTGGATCCGTTGCTGCGGTGCTCAGAACAGGAGAGTGATGAGCATCATCAGCCGTTCGCTATTTGCGACCAGCGGTGGGACGTGGAGACGACTGAAGCGGCATCCGTCTCAGATCGAGCGCTGGTTCACACGGGCAGCGAGTTGCTCGGCGTTTTCCTTACGTTCCGAATAGCGATCCACCAAGAGCGCCTGGCGGTCGCGCAACAGAACGGTGAACTTCACCAGCTCCTCCATGACGTCCACCACACGATCGTAGTACGGCGAGGGTTTCATTCGCCCGGCGTCATCAAACTCAAGGTAGGCTTTGGGCAGCGAAGACTGGTTGGGGATGGTGAACATGCGCATCCAGCGGCCAAGCACGCGCAACTGGTTGACCACGTTGAATGACTGCGAGCCGCCACACACCTGCATGACCGCCAGGGTCTTGCCTTGAGTGGGGCGAACCGCACCCAGTGCCAGAGGAATCCAGTCGATCTGCGCCTTGAACACCGCTGACATTGCACCGTGGCGCTCTGGCGAACACCAGACCTGACCTTCCGACCACTGCACCAGATCACGCAGCTCCTGCACCTTGGGGTGCTCAACAGGTACATCGTCAGGTAGCGGCAAGCCCGACGGATTGAAGACCTTGGTCTCGGCACCGAAGTGCTCCAGCAGGCGTGCAGCTTCCTCCACCAGCAGGCGACTGAAGGAACGTTCGCGGGTCGATCCATACAGCAACAGGATGCGCGGTTTGTGCTCGCTGGAGCGGGTTGCCGCTGGCGGCAGATCGAACAGCGAGAGATCGAGATTAGGCAGTTGCTCGGACATGTTTCCTCCTGCTCAAAGCGTAGCGATGCGATCCAGCTCATTTTTGAGCTGCTCACGATCGAGATGTTCGAATGGCAGCGCAAAGAAGGCCTGGCAGCGAGACTGGATCCGGGCCAGCGTTGCGCGGAATGCAGCGTCGGCCGACGCTTCGTCAGCCACGACAGCGGACGGATCCTCCAGCCCCCAGTGCGTCTTCAGCGCAGGGCCGAAATACACGGGGCAGGCTTCACCGGCAGCGTTGTCGCAAACGGTGATGACGATGTCAGGAGGGCAACGCTCGAACGCGTCATTGCCCTTGCTGCTCAGACCCTCGATCGAGATGCCGGCATGCTGCAAGGTGGTCAGGCTGCGAGGCAACACTTGGCCTTTCGGGTAACTGCCGGAACTGACGGCTTCAAATCCGTGAGGCGCCAGGTGATTGAACATGGCCTCGGAAAGGATGCTGCGGCAGCTATTGGCCGTGCACATGAATAGGACTCGCATGAGGGCTCCTGCGCTTCGTGGCGGGTTTCAGAGGCTGAGGCGCAATGCCAGAGCCGAAAGGGTGATCAGTAGAACTGGCAGCGTCAGCAGGATGCCGACTTTGAAGTAGTAACCCCAGGTGATGCGCATGCCTTTGCGCTCCAGTACGTGGAGCCAGAGCAGCGTGGCGAGGCTGCCGATGGGGGTGATTTTCGGGCCGAGGTCGCAGCCGATGACGTTGGCGTAGATCATCGCCTCGCGTACCAGCCCTTGCGCCTCGCTGGCCTGGATCGACAAAGCGCCGATCAGCACGCTGGGCATGTTGTTCATGACCGAGGACAGCAATGCAGCGATCAGCCCGGTGCCGATGGCGGCACTCCACAGCCCTTGCTGCGCAAGGCGGTCGAGCAGGTGGGTGAGCATGTCGGTGAGGCCGGCGTTCTTCAGCCCGTATACCACCAGGTACATACCGAGAGAGAAGATCACCACCTGCCAGGGTGCTTCGCGCAGCACACGCCGGGTCGAGATGCGGTGGCCACGGGCGGCGACGGTAAACAGGATCGCTGCACAAGTTGCTGCTACCGCACTGATCGGGATACCCAGTGGTTCCAGAGCGAACAGGCCGATCAGCAACACCAGCAGCACCCAGCCACCAACCTTGAAGGTTGCGCGGTCATGAATTGCCTCGTTTGGCATCTTCAGGGCCGCGAGCGCGTACTGTCTCGGGATATCACGGCGGAAGAACAGGAACAGCACCAGCAGGGTTGCCGACACACTGGCGAGATTCACTGGCACCATCACCGAAGCGTATTCGCTGAAGCCCAGCTTGAAGTAGTCGGCCGAGACGATGTTCACCAGGTTGGAGACCACCAACGGCAGGCTCGCCGTGTCGGCGATGAAACCGGCCGCCATGACGAAGGCCAGTGTCGCGGCGGGCGAGAAACGTAGCGCGAGCAGCATCGACATGACGATAGGTGTGAGGATCAGCGCCGCACCATCGTTGGCGAACAGCGCCGACATAGAGGCGCCGAGTAGCACACAAAAGGCGAACAGGCGATAGCCGCTGCCGTTTGCCCAGCGCGCCACGTGCAGCGCGGCCCACTCGAAGAAACCGGCCTCATCCAGCAGCAGGCTGATGATGATGACGGCGATGAAGGTGACGGTGGCGTTCCAGACGATGGCCCACACAGTCGGGATGTCATGCAGCGAAACGGCGCCTGCCGCCAGGGCGATGAGGGCACCGAGCGCTGCGCTCCAGCCAACGCCAAGCCCCTTCGGCTGCCAGATGACCAGGATGAGGGTGAAAACGAAGACTGCAATCGCTACCAGCATGATGACCTCGTACAGTGATGATCAGCAGCAGGCAGCGTCACGAACGGGGCGACCGTCCATGTTCTGCAGACGCAGGGTGTTTTCTGCCAACCATTGCCTGTTGGCCTGCAGTGTCGCCTGCAAGATCTCGTGTACCCAGGCGGGCAGGTCCGGGTTGAGGCGGTAGTACACCCATTGCCCTTGGCGGCGGTCCAGCAGCAGGCCACTGCTGCGCAGCTGCGCCAGGTGGCGACTGATCTTCGGCTGGCTGTCGTTCAGCGCGCACATCAGCTCACAGACACATAGCTCACCGAGACTGGCAATCAGCAGGCTGGCGCGAGCACGGGTTTCGTCAGACAGGCTCTTGAACACATCGGGCGGGGTTATCATGGCTGCACCAATACATATGGAAATCCAAATATACGGATCCCCATATGTATTTTGCAAGCGTCCACGGGCGTTCAGGCGTGCCAGGAGTGGTCGTATTCGCGGTACAACCATCGATCAGGCTGATGTTTACTATCGAGCGCCCCGCCTGTCGGCTCGGCAAAACCGTCTCTTATAATCGCCAACCATTTTTTCCGCTCCCCGGTCCGCCCCAGGCGGCATCCCCCATGGAATCCAACACCATGCCCAGTGTCACTCCGCCGTCTCACGGCCGTCCCGAACACAGTCAACAAAGCGTCAGCCAACAGTGGCTGGCGATTCTCTCGGTCGCCGTGGGCGCCTTCGCGCTGGTCACCAGTGAGTTTCTCCCGGTGGGCGTACTCAACGATGTCGCCAGCGACCTGGGCATCAGCGCCGGCCAGGCCGGCCTGATGGTCACCCTGCCCGGCATCATGGCCGCCCTCGCCGCGCCCTTGCTGTCGGTGGGCATCGGCGCCCTGGACCGTCGCTACCTGCTGATCGGCCTGACGCTGATCATGATCCTCGCCAACGCCGTCGTGGCCTACGCCAGCGACTTCAGCCTGCTGCTGTTCGGCCGCGTGCTGCTGGGCATCAGCATCGGCGGTTTCTGGGCGACCGCCATTGCCCTCAGTGGCCGGCTGGCCCCCAAGGGCGTGGGCGTGGCCCAGGCCACCTCGATCATCATGGTCGGCGTGACCTTGGCCACCGTGCTGGGCGTGCCGGTCGGCACCTGGCTGAGCGGCCTGATGGGCTGGCGCATGACCTTCCTGGCCACCGCGCTGGTGGGCGTGCCAGTACTGCTGGCGCAGGTCTTCCTGCTGCCGCGGCTCACCCCCGACAAAGCCATTCGCATCAGTGACCTGCCGGCGCTGTTCGTCAATCCGCAGGCGCGGGTCGGGTTGATCGCGGTATTGCTGATCGGCCTGGCGCATTTTGCCGCCTATACCTATGTCGCACCGTTCTTCAAGCAAAGCGCCGGTTTCGATGGGCCGACCATCGGTTCGCTGCTGTTGCTGTACGGCGTGGCCGGGGTGATCGGCAACATCTTCGCCGGTTTCGCCGCCAACCGCAGTGTGCGTCACACCCTGTTGCTGGTCGCCCTGATGATCGGCATCAGCACCGCCCTGTTCCCCTACTTCGCCACCGGCATGACCGGCGCCGCGATGCTGATCGCGCTGTGGGGCTTCGCCTTTGGTGCCTTCCCGGCCTGCGCCAGTATCTGGATGTTCGTGGTGGCGCCCAAGGATGTCGAACGCGGCATGCCGCTGTTCGTCGCCATGTTCCAGGTGATCATCGCCTTGGGCTCGTTCTTCGGCGGGCGCATTGTCGATCAGCTCGGTACCGCGGTGCTGTTGAGCCTGGCCACGGCCCTGGTGGGCTGCGGTTTTGTCGCGGTACTGGTGCTCGGGCGCAACGTCTCCAATCGGATGGCGGCGCAGCCTTGCTGACCAATCGCGGTAGATAACACTGGGCAGCGGCTGCCCTCGGGAGGACACGAGCGGCAAGGCGAACACCTCGATGTGCGGTATGGTTGCACGATCGCTACGGCGTTGCCGATCAACGCCGCGCCCTTCCGGAGACCAGCATGCTGCGTGTTTTTGAACGATGGCTCGACCCCTTCCCGCCTGATGAAATACCACCGCCACCGCTAGGCCTGCTGCGCTTTTTGTGGGCCTGCACGCGGGGCGCGCGCGGGTACCTCCTGGCCCTCGCGCTGTTCAGTGCCGGCGTGTCGATCTATGAAGCCTGGCTGTTTTCCTTCCTTGGCCAGGTGGTCGACCTGCTTCCCGCCTGGCAGGCGGGTGGCGCAAGCGAACAGGAAAGCCGCGTGCTCTGGAGCATCGGTATCGTCCTGCTGACCAGTATCGTGCTGGTGACCCTGCGCACCCTGATGCAGCACCAGGTGCTGGCGATCAACCTGCCGCTGCGCCTGCGCTGGGATTTCCATCGGCTGATGCTGCGCCAGAGCCTGTCGTTCTTCTCCGACGAGTTTTCCGGCCGGGTCACCACCAAGGTGATGCAGACCGCGCTGGCCGTGCGCGAGGTGTTGTTCACCCTGATCGAAGTCCTGCCCGGCATCGGCGTGTACTTCATCGCCATCATCGCCCTGGCCGGCGGCTTCGCCGTGCAACTGATGCTGCCGTTCCTTGCCTGGGGTGCCCTGTTCGGGCTGGCCATGCTGTACTTCGTGCCGCGCCTGGGCAAGGTCGGCCAGGAGCAGGCCCACGCGCGGTCATCGATGACCGGGCGCATCTCCGATGCCTACACCAACATCACCACGGTGAAACTGTTCTCCCATTCCAAACGCGAAGCGCACTTTGCGCGGGCGGCGATGGAAGACTTCAAGCTCACCGGCTTTCGCCAGATGCGCCTGGTCAGCCAGTTCGAGATCGTCAACCAGGCGCTGGTGGTCGGCTTGATCCTGGGGGCCGGCGGCTATGCCCTGTGGCTCTGGCACCAGGGCCAGGTCGGCGCGGGCGCCGTGGCGGCGGTCACGGCCATGGCCCTGCGGATCAACGGCATGTCGCACTGGATCATGTGGCAGATGACCTCCCTGTTCGAAAACATCGGCACCGTGCAGGACGGCATGGCCACCCTGACCCGCGGCCCCAAGGTGCAGGATGCGCCCGACGCCGGCACGCTGGTGACCCGCGGTGGCGCGGTGACCTTCGACAAGGTGAGCTTCAACTACAACGGCGAACGCCAGGTGCTCGATGACCTGACCCTGCACATTCGCCCCGGCGAAAAAGTCGGCCTGGTGGGCCGCTCCGGCGCCGGCAAATCCACGCTGATCAACCTGCTGCTGCGCTTCTACGACGTCAACGACGGCGAGATCCGCATCGATGGGCAGAACATCGCCCAGGTCACCCAGGACAGCCTGCGCAGCGCCATCGGCATGGTCACCCAGGACACGTCGTTGCTGCACCGCTCCATCCGCGACAACATCGCCTATGGCCGCCCCGAAGCGACCGAGGCGCAGATCCGCAGCGCCGCGGCCAACGCCCAGGCCGATGGTTTCATCAGCCAGCTGAGCGACCGGCAAGGCCACAGCGGTTACGACACCCTGGTGGGCGAGCGTGGCATCAAGCTGTCCGGTGGTCAGCGCCAGCGCATTGCCATTGCCCGGGTGATGCTCAAGAACGCGCCGATCCTGTTGCTCGACGAAGCCACCAGCGCCCTGGACTCGGAGGTTGAAGTCGCGATCCAGGAAAGCCTCGACGACATGATGCAGGGCAAGACCGTCATCGCCATCGCCCACCGTTTGTCCACGATCGCCGCCATGGACCGGCTCATCGTCATGGACGAGGGGCGCATCATCGAACAAGGCAGCCATGCCGAACTGCTCGACAGGAACGGCACCTATGCACGGCTGTGGCGGCATCAGAGCGGTGGTTTCCTGGGTGAGGACCAGGGGCTGGCGGAGGCAGTGGAGTAGCGTAAAGCAGGGAAACGTCGTGAAAGTCGCGGCTCGGAAAGTACCGCCCCCTGCCCTCTAGTCGCCAGCAAGCTGCCCACCCAGCCAGTCGATGAACGCCCGCACCGGCGGTCGTTCGAGCTTCTCCCTGCGGGCGACCACGTAGTAGGCGAAACGCGACGGCCAGGGCCGGTCCACGGCCACCACCAGTCGACCCTCGCGCAGGTCTTCCTCGGCATGCTGCGCCTGCACCAGCGCGATGCCCTGGCCACCGACGGCCGCACGCAACAGCAGCAAGTCCTCGTCGAAGCTCGGCCCGCGCCGGCTGCGGCTGTCCGGCACCACGCCGTGGGCCTGCAACCACAGCGCCCAGTCGGCGCGCTCGGCCTCCTGCAGCAGCGGGTAGTGCAGGCAGTCCTGCGGCTCGCGCAGCTGCGGCCCGCCGGCGAGCAGGGCCGGGCTGCAGACCGGCAGCAGCACCGGTGCCAGGAAAGGGATCGATTCAAGCCCCGGATAGTCGCCCAAGCCATGGCGCAATGCGATATCAACACGCCCACGCTGCAGGTCGACCAGTTGCGCGGTGGCCTCCACGCGCACCTCGATATGCGGATGCAGCGCATTGAAAGCGGCCAGGCGCGGCACCAGCCAGCTGGAGGCGAACGAGGGCTGGGTACTGATGGTCAAGGTGCTGGCGCCGACCAACGCGTCCAGGTCCAGCAGCGCGCTCTCGATCTCGCCGAAGCCACGCGAGAGGCCCGGGTACAGCGCCGCTCCCGCCTCGGTGAGCTGCACACCATGGCGGCTGCGGGTCAGCAAGCTGACGCCAAGGCGGTCCTCCAGCTGGCGGATCTGCTGGCTGATCGCCCCAGGCGTCACCCCCATGCGCTCGGCCGCAGCCTTCAGGCTGCCCAGGCGAGTGGTTTCGGTAAAAGCGCGCAAGGCGAGCAATGGCAGGACAGCGCCCATAGGGACCCCTTGATTTAGAAAATCTAATTCTGGTAACAGAAGCTATCGTTTTAAATGCGCATACAGCATGCATAGGATAGCGCTCAGGCCAAACAACTTACGTTAGTTTTCCTGAGGTTATCCAGCATGCAAGACCCCTCCCTCGTTCTTTACACCGACAGCTCCCCCAACGGTTTCAAAATCACCATCGCACTGGAAGAGATGGGCCTGCCCTATCACCTGGAACATGTCCGAATCGAGCACGGCGAGCACATGCAACCAGACTTTCTCGCGCTCAACCCGGCAGGCCGCATTCCCGTGCTGGTCGACCGTGATGCCGATATCGTGCTGTTCGAGTCCGCCGCTATCCTGCTTTACCTGGCTCAGCTCAGCGACCAGTTGCTCGATCAGGCAGCGCAGCCCCGCTGGGCCGCGATCACCTGGCTGATGTACCACAGCACCAGCATGGGGCCCCTGCTCGGCCAGCGCGTGCACTTCGAGTGCTTCGAGGCCACGCCCAACCCGGCGGCGCTGCAGCGCTACCGCAGACTGACCGAAAGCACCTTCGAAACGCTCGACCAGCACCTGGCCAGCCGCTCGTGGCTGGCTGGGGACGCTTATTCGATTGCCGACATCGCCACCTTCGCCTGGCTGCATATAGCAGCCCTTGTGAGCTTTGATTTCAGCGCCCACCGCCACCTGACGCGCTGGTACCGGCAGGTCGAACGGCGCCCGGCTGTGCAACGCGGTATCCGCCTCCCCGCCCCGGCCACCGGCCCGTGAACACGCTGACCCAAGGAGCAGTCATGAATACCACCCCGAACACCTGTGGCGCCGACGCCGATGCCTTCCGCGAGCATCCCGGCTACCGGCGCATGTTCGCCCCCGACACACTGACGCTGGGCATCTTCATGCCACTGCGCTTCTATGACGGCGATATGCGCGTGCTGTCCGGCCAGGCGCGCCTGGTCGGCAAGATCGACCAGTTGGGTTTCGCGGCGGTCTGGGTGCGTGACGTGCCGTTGTTCGACCCGCACTTTGGCGATGCCGGGCAGGTCTTCGATCCATTTGCCTACCTCGCCTATCTGGCCGCCCATACCGAACGCATCGCCCTGGTGACCGGCAGCACCGTCTTCCCCCTGCGCCACCCCATCGACCTGGCCAAGGCCGCGGCGACCCTCGACAACCTGTCGGGCGGGCGCCTGGTGCTGGGCATCGCTTCGGGGGACCGGCCCGTGGAGTTCCCGGCCTACGGCCTGGACCACGACAGCCGTGGCGAACGCTTTGCCCAGGGCGTGGACTACTTCCGTCGGCTGTTGGCCCAGCAGCCTGGGCCGATCGACTCACCGCTGGGGCAACTGCACGGCGCCCGCCTGCTGCCCGCGCCTGTCTGCGGGCGCATCCCGCTGGTGATGACCGGCTCGTCGCGGCAAAGCCTGCAGTGGCTCGGCGAGCATGCCGATGGCTGGCTCACCTACCCGCACGCCACCCACGACAGGCACGGGCCGCTGCGCCTGGCGGCAAAAGTCCGCGCCTGGCGCGAAGCGATACCGGGTGGTGGTTTTCGCCCGCACATGACCAATGAATGGATCGACCTGGACGACGACCCGCACTTTCCCCGAACGCCCCTGCAGGGCGGTTATGTGCTGCGCACAGGGCGCCATGGGCTGGTCGAACTGCTGGAGGAATGGCGCGAGGCCGGGGTGAACCACGCCGCGCTGGGATTGCAGATGGCCAGGCGTCCGGCGCAGGAGATCATCCAGGAGCTGGCCGAGGAGGTGTTGCCATTGTTTCCGACACTGCCTGGGCCGCAGCCTCATTCCCAAAGCTGGTAGCGCCAGGCAGCCGCAGAGCCTGTCCATCGCGGTATGTCGGGTGGCCCCAGCCATCGGCGCCACCCGACCTGCCCGACGTGGATCAGAATGCGTAGACCAACGTTGCCGTGGCACTGCGCGGGGTGCCGTACCATCCGCGCCCACCGATCGCGGAGTAGTACTTCTCATCCAGCACGTTGTTGAGGTTCAAGGCGACGCTGGTCTGCGGCGTGAACGCGTACTGCGCCATCAGGTCGACCACACTGTAGGCGCCCTGGGTGAACGTCTCCTTGTTCGGGCCGGCGTTCTTCTTGTACTCCATCCCCTGCCAGCGCACGCCGCCGCCAATCTTCAACTGTGGCAAGGACTGCAGTTGGTAACTGGTGAACAGCTTGAAGGTATCGCGCGGTACCTCAGTGAGCAGGCGCTTGCCATCGGAATCTTCGGCCTGGGCATAGGTGTAGCTGGCGGAAACCTGCCAATCAGGCAGGATCTGCCCCGCCATTTCCATCTCGAAACCACGGGTCTTGGTGCCGGACTCGGCACGGTAGGCCTGGTCGCCGTTCGGTGCCAGCTTGTCGCCGTCAGCCACGGCCAGGTTGTCCTGCTGCACCTCGAAGACACTGAAGGCGGTGGTCAGGCGCTTGTCCCAGAACTCGCTCTTGATACCCAACTCGTAGTTCACACCCTCCAGCGGCTCGATGTAGCCGCCACTGGCATCCTGTCTGCTCTGCGGCTTGAAGATCGCGGTATAGCTGGCGTAGGCCGACCAGTTCTCGGCGAAGTCGTAGACCAGCCCCACGTAAGGCGTGACAACCCCGGTTTCGCTGCGCGAAGTGCGCTTGGTCTTGCCGGTCGCCAGGGTGGTGGCGCTTTCGTCGCGCTTCCAGTCGATCACCCGCGCGCCGGTAATCAACGACAGATCATCGGCCAAGCTCCAGCGTACCGAGGCCACCAGGCCATCCTGGGTTTCATCCAGCGCATCTTCCGAAGACTTGGTGTGGATGGCATCCGGGATCGCCAGCGAACCGTCCCAGGTATGGATGTTGTCAATGGACTGGATCGTCCACAACGGATAACCGTTGTTGCGGTAGTAGGCCCGGTAGTGGCTGGCGCCGAGGTACGCTTGATGCTCGCGGGAAAGCAGCTCGAACGGGCCGCTGGCGGACAGGTCGAACGATGTCTGCCGGGGCTCGCCCGCCCAACGCCCGGTCCAGGTACTGATACCGCTGCCATCGGGCTTGACGCTACCGGCGGCGGCAGTGGCGAAGGTGTCGTCATAGCTGCGGCGACTGTGCTCGGCATTCAGTTTCAACTGCCAGCCGTTGTCCAGCTGGTGTTCCAGCGTGGTGAACAGCGTTTTCGCGCGGCGCTTGTGATAGCTCCAGTCCGAAGCCGAGTTGAACGAACGCGACGGATTGAAATGGCTGCCATCGGAGTTGTACATCGGGAAGCCGTGGTTGCCCGCGTCGTCGTTGTCCATCTCCTGGTACTCGGCGCCCACGGTCAGCATCGTGTTGTCGGTGACGTCCCACTCCACCACGCCGTAGGCGACCTGGCGCTCCAGCGACTGCCGGTCGATATGGCTCTGGCTGTCGGTGGTCGAGGCAACGAAGCGTCCACGCACATGGCCGCTCTCCGACAGCTTGCCGGACAGGTCCAGTTCGGTGCGGTAGCTGTCCCAGGAGCCGGCCTTGAGGGTCAACTTGCGCTGCGTCTCGAGGGTCGGCTTCTTGCGCACCAGGTTGATGGTGGCACCGGGATCGCCAGTCCCCGACATCAGGCCGGTCGCTCCGCGCACCACCTCGACCCGGTCGTACGACACCATGTCGGCCAGGTCGTCGCGAAAGCCGAAGGTATCGGGGCGGTTGACGCCATCGACCTGGATGCTGCCGACCTGGAAGCCGCGCACATAGATATGGTTGGCGTCGCTACCGGCCGGCCCCATGCTGTCGACGACCACGCCCGGCGTCTGCTCAAGGACCTGGGTGACGTCTGTCAGGTTCTGGTCCTCGATCTGCTGACGGGTCACCACACTGACCGACTGCGGCGTCTCGCGTGCCGACAGGCGCAGGCCGGTCGCGGTGCTGGCAGAACCTGTGGTGTAGCTGCCGGTGCCTTCGGTGGTGCTGCCCAGGCCCAGGGCGTCGACGCTGGTAGCGCCAAGCTCGACGGCGCCGTCGTTGTACACCTTGCTCAGCACGTAGCGCTTGTCGCCCACCTGCTGCACGCGCAGCCCCGATCCCTGCAGCAACGCAGAGAAACCTTGCTCCAGCTCGAAGCTGCCGTGCAGCCCCGAGGAATGCAGCCCGCTGGTTTCGTCATTGCTGAAGCTGATGGTCACGCCGCTGGCGGCGGCGAACTGGCTGATCGCGGAAGCCAGGCTGCCGGCCGGGATATCGTAGCGCTGCGCGGCGGCCCAGGCGGTCGAGGTCGCCAGCGCGGCGCCGCAAAGGCTCAGTGCGAGGGTCGCCTGACGAATACTGCAGGCTAGCGAGGTACGGCGTGCGGACATGAAAAAGGGTTCCTGTTTCGGGTTGGCTTGGGCACGCTTGATGCGCGCGCCCTCAAGAGCCGAAGCAGCGAAGGAAATCTGCTACCCCAAATGCGAAAAATTCTCGAATGTTTGAGAGCGAATGAGATTTCAATCACTCTTCCCGGCTCGGGCCTCCACGATTGTGGGCCCCTACCCCTTGCCGATCGGCTCCAGGCGCACCCAGTAGCGCGTCATGCGCCGTGCGCGAACCGGCAACGCGTCTTCCAGGCTGGCCAGGGCGACGTCGGTGTCGTCCAGGTTGAATGCGCCAGACAGGCGCAAGCCAGCGACCTCCCCGGCGCAGCCGAGATAACCGGGGCGGTAGCGCGCCAGCTCATGGACCACCTCGTCCAGGCGCCAGTCGACGCTGACCAGCATGCCCTCGGCCCAGGCCTGGCCACCGGGGGCCAAGGGTTGCAGGGGGCCGATGTGGTCGGCGGCAAAACTCAGGCTGTACCCGCTGTCGATACGCACCACCTGCGACGCCCGGCTGGGCCGCACCTCCACGGCATGGGCGGCCACCGCCACATGGCTCACGTCGTTGTCCTGACGCACGCTGAAGCGGGTACCCAGGGCCAGGATGTCGCCTGCCACGGTGCGCACGCTGAGTGGCCGCGCATCCTTGGCGGTTTCCACCAGGATCTCGCCGCGCTGCAGCTGGATCAGGCGTTGGCCCGCGTCGTAGCGAACATCGACACGGCTGTCGGTGTTGAGGTCCAGGCGTGTGCCATCGGCCAGGGTCAGTCGGCGGCGCTCGCCGATCCGAGTCGCATAGTCGGCACTCCAGGGCGAAGCCCGGTACCCCTGCCAACCAACGGCCCCGACGCCGAGCAACAGCGCCAGTGCCTTCACCGCATGGCGCCGGGCGCGCCGGGCGTTCTCCAGGGTCTGCGCGGCGCCGCGGGGGGCGCTGCCCAGGCGGCCTTGCAGTTGCTCCAGGCGCGCCCAGGCTGCGGCGTGGCGAGGGTCGGCCATGCACCAGGCTTGCCATGCGGCGCGGGTGGCGTCATCGACACTGCTGTCATGCAGGCGCACATACCAGTCCACCGCGGCGCTGAGAATGGCCTTCATGCGTCCTCGACCAGCAGGCAATGCATCAGCGCGCGGGCCAGGTGCTTGCGCACGGTGCTCACCGAAACACTCAGGCGTTCGCTGGTCTTCTCGTAGCTCAGGCCATCGAGTTGCACGGCGAGAAACACAGCCCGCGTGCGCGGGCCAAGCCCATCGAGCATACGGTCGATGGCCATCAGGGTATCGAGGATCGCGGCGTGGGTTTCGGCCGAGGGCGCATAACGCTCCGGCTGCTGCGCCAAGGCTTCGAGATAGGCGCTTTCCAGGCTGCGGCGGCGGTAGAGGTCGATGGTCAGCCCGCGCGCGATGGTCGCCAGGTAGTGCCGCGGCTCCTTGAGGGTGCCGGCGGTGCGCGCCAACAGCACCCGGATGAAGGTGTCCTGGGCCAGGTCCGCGGCATCGGCAGAGTTGCTCAGACGCTGGCGCAACCAACCGTGCAGCCAGCCGCTGTGCTCACGGTACAGTGTTTCCAGGCCGGTGTGCGCAGTGCCATCGGGAACAACGGTGGACATCACGCCTCCCTAAAAAGATTACCAGGTGCAAATAAGAACTTGTCTCAAGTGTACTCAGTGAGGGAGGAATTGGGAATGCTGGCATGTGAAAGGGGTCGCAGGGATTGAAGTCCGCCATAGGCCCTGGTGGGGTTTGGGCATAGCTGGATATTTGGGCAAGCGCAAAGCTAGGCAACGAGGACTTTGCTAGTCTCGAAAGGCTCCCGGAGGGCGGTCGAACCAGCGCTTGAAGGCACGGTGGAAAGTGCTGGTATCCCTGAACCCCAGCCGCTCGCTGACCGTCGCCACGGGCAGCCCCTGGCGAATCAGCTCCGCGGACAACTCGCGACGTACCTCCGCCACCAGCGCGCTGAAACTGGTGCCCTCTTCCTTCAAGCGTCGGTAGAGCGTGGTGCGACTGACGTGCAACGCCTGGCAGGTTGGCTCGATGCTCATGGCTTCGGGCAGGCTTGCGAGAATCAAGCGACGCACCGTGCCGGCAAGCGTATCTGCGTCTCGCAGCTGCGCGAGTGTCGCCCTTGCACGAGCCTCCAGCATCTGTCGCAGGTAGTCGCTGGCGCCGAGAATGGGATGCTGCAGGAAGTCGCGCGGTAGGTGGAGGCTGTTTCTCTCGCTGTCGAAGCGCAGCTCGCTGCCGAACAGCTCGACATAGTGCGCATGGTAGGCCGGGGATGGGAAAGCGAACTCGCAGGCCAAAGGCCGCAGCTCTACGCCGGTCATCTCCCGGCTCCAGCGCAGCACTGCACTCATGCTGCGCTCGATGGCGGCCTGCGGGTAGGTTTTGCCGGGGGCGAAGGTGATCTCCAGCACCAGAGCATCTGCCGTTTCACTGTACTGCCAGCTCTCCGAAGGGTTCATCAGCGCGATATGCCGCTGGAACACTTCCAGCGCCTCGCTCACCCGGCTGCATTGGCACAACCAACTAGCCAGCACGCCATGCGTGGCGGGGTTGAAGGTCTGCCCGACCAGCAGGCCGATATGCGGCAAATGCGTGTTGTTCGCGGCGAACTGCCACAGCGCCAGTAACTGGGTCTCGTCGACACGCTGCTCCTGGATCGGCGATGCCGCAGCCCCCTGGTCGAGAAGTTTGGCAGCCTCCACCCCGGCCTCCCGCAACTGGGTTGCAGTGACCACGCCTAGATTCAGCAACTGGTCGTGCAGATCCAGCACTGCGACGGCCGATACGGTGGTACTTCTGACCATCGGGCTTGCTCTTGGTAGTTGCTTGGGTCACGACTCTAGCGCACGGTGCAGAGCGGCGGCCAGCCGTCGGCCGTGCAAGTGCAGGTTGCAACCAAAAGCCATGCATGTTGAACCGCAGAGCCATGGCCAGCCGTCATCGGACTGCCTAGCATCGACGACACGACCATGGCACAGGAAGACCTGCTATGCCCGAGCACAGAATCGAATCGTTAAGCGCCTTGCGCGCACTGATTCCGCCACCACCGGCGATGATGCACAAACGCCTGCAGCGCAGGTTGGATGAGCACTGCCTGCTGATGATCCGCCAAGCGACGGTTTGCGCCGTCGGCTTCGCCGACCCGCGGTTAGATATCGGGTACCTCGATTTGCGCCACCATCCAGTGTTACGGGCCGAGGGCCAGGACATCCTGCTGCCCTGGCCGGCAGACAAAGCGACCTCACAGCAGCCGATAGAGGAAATGGCCTGCAGTCTGTATTTCATCCTGCCCGGCGTGGGGTTCAGCCTGCGCGCCAACGGCCGGGGCTCTCTGCGGGCCGGAAAGCTGTTGGAGTTCCGCGCCGAGGCGCTGTTCCTGCACTGTTCGCGAGCCAAGGTACGCGCCGATTTCTGGCGGGCCAGAGACTACACCACGCCCTTTTTAGCTGACACAGGGCAGGCCTTGTCCGAGCCAGCGCAGGCCTTTATCGCCGCCTCGCCGTACCTGCTGATGCTCACGCAGCGCCAGACCGACGCCACCGAGATGTCGCCACGAGGTGACCCGGCTGGTTTCGTCCAGGTACTGGATCGCCACACTCTGCTGGTACCGGAACGCCCCGGGAACAAGGTTGCCTGCAGCCTGAGCAATATCCTCGTCGATGGCGCCTTGCGCCTGTCCTTCCTTCAGCCCGGCGCCGACACGGTTTTATCCGTGGCCGGACGCGCCTGGTTGAACAGCGACTCGAACTTGCTCGCCCCACTGGCAATCAACGGCAAGCCACCTCGGGTCGCTACCGTCGTGAACGTCGAGCGCTATCGCTTCCAGCACTGCCCAGAACTGCTGGCCGCGGGCTTGTGGGATCGCGCAACACACCTGGACGAAAGGCAGATTCCAGCCTTTTCCAAGATGCTGTCCGAGCACATGAACGGTACGGGCCTGTTAGGCAAGGCCACCAGCCTGGTGGTCGATGCGGTGGTCAAGCATGACCTGCGCCATCTCTACTGAGGTGACGGGCTAGGCGACGGCTTGAGTGCCCTTCTGTACCTTGCCCAGCCGGATGCTTATTGCTGTCCGTCAGCATCCGCTGCGCCTTCTAGCGAGGTTCTACTTTAGCCGGTCATGTAAGCATGCGACTGGCTGGTATTGGCCGGTTCAGGTCATCCACGAACGGGCGCAAAGGGTCGAAAACAGCCGGTCGCGACTCGCTGCTATAGACCCAGAGCAGACATTGATCCAAGCCTTTGTGTTGTCCACGACCGACATTCGCTCGCGCCATGAGCCCTGTGACAATCACAGCAGGCCCTCGCGCACTACAGCCAAACTAGAGTTCCGGCGTGTACTTCACACTGAACATGACGTTGCGCGGGTCGCCGTAGTAGTTGTTGTAGTCGATGGTGTTGTAGGCCGGCTGGTAGTACTTCTTGTCCAGCAGGTTGTTGAGGTTCGCCGCCACGGTCACCTCGTCGCTGACCTTGTACGCGACCCGAGCATCCCAGATGGCATAACCGGGCAAGTCGAATACGTGGTCGTAGGAGGTGGTGCCGGTGACCGCCGTGGTGCCCAGCCCCACCGAGGTACGGCTCCAGTTACCGGGCAAGGTGTAGTCGGCCCACAGCTTGAACTGATGCTTGGGCGTCCAGGTGCTGTAGACCTTGTCCTTGTAGGTGGCGTCTTCCAGGTAGCGCGTGGTGTTGTAGACGTAGCCGGCCATCACTTGCAGGCCACTGAGGACTTCACCGCTGACCTGCGCCTCCAGGCCCTGGCTGCGCACCTTGCCTGAGGCTTTCGAGCAGTACCAGCCATTGCAGTCCATCGGCCCGCTGCGGTCGAGCACCGCGTGGTGCTCCTGGTCGTAGCGGAACAGCGCGACCGAGGTGTTCAGCGCCCCGTCGAACAACTCGCCCTTGAGCCCCAGTTCGTAGTTGCTGCCAATGATCGGCTCGACCACCGAACCACTGCTGGTGCGTGCACTCTGCGGCTGGAAGACGTCGGTGTAGCTGGTGTAGACCGACCACTGTTTGTTCAGCGCATACACCAGGCCCGCATAGGGCGAAACCTTGCCGTTGCTGCTGGTTGTCGACTCGCTGTAGCCGGTGCGGGCGAAGGACTGGGAGGCGTAGCTGTAGTCGTACCAGCTGGTGCGGGCACCGACGATCAGCTTCAGCGGCTCGGTCAGGTTGATCGACCAGCGCGAATACAAGCCTTTCTGGGTGATCTGGTACTCGGTCAACTCGCCACGGCCCCGGCTTGCCAGGCCGTAGATGTCTGGCATCGGGCGGTGATGGTCGACGTTACTGGAGTCTGCGCCTAATGTGGGAGCCCTGGCCCAGCGGTCGTCGGTATTGATGCGTGAGTAGTTGGCGCCGAGCAGGAAGGTCTGCTCGAAACCGAAACCGGTGAACTGGCCGTCCAGGTACAGGTCCAGGCCCTTGCTGTGGGTGGTGAAATCGGTGCTCCAGTCGATGTAGGTGTTGCTGGTGGAGCCGTTGGCCGGGAGGGCATCCCACAACGCCTGGTAGGTCGCGCCGTTGTGTTCGCTCATGTACACGCCGGCAGCCTTCAGCCGCCAGTCGTCGTTGAGCCGGTAGCTGGCGTCGAGGAACACGCTGGTCTGGTCGTTGTTGGCACGGTTCCAGTCCGCGCCGACATAGGTCGAGCGCGACCAGTCGGGGTTGCCGCCGTCGGCATAGCGCGGTAGGCCGAGCATGGCCGGGCGGGCGTGGCCCTTCTGGTTGGCAACGCCAAGGCCCATCGTGAAGTCCGGGGTGAAGTCATAGTCCACGGCAGCGTAGACGATCTGGTTCCAGCCACGCACGTAGTCGATGAACGAGCCGTTGTCGTTCTGGCTGACCACCGTGCGGGCACGCAGGGTGCCCTCGGCATTCAGCGGGCCGCCAGCGTCCAGTTGCAGGCCATAGCGGTCCCAGGAACCGGCCTTGCCGGTCAGGCTGACCACCGCCTTGTCCTGCCCGCGCTTGCGTACCAGGTTCATCGCCCCGCCCGGGCTGTCACCGCCTTGCAGCAGCGCGGCCGGGCCACGCAGCACTTCGACACGGTCATAGAAGCTCAGGTCTTCGGTGAGGTAGCTGCCGAGCGAGTAGGTATTGCGCGGGATCGGCACGCCATCGTACTGCAGCGTGTCGATGCTGAAACCGCGCGAATAGATGAACAGCCCCGACCCCGGCGAACGGCTGGCGGTGAGGCCGGGCGTGCGGTTGACCAGGTCGCTGATGGTCTGGGTGTTCTGGTCGTCCATCTGCTGGCGGGTCATCACCGTGACCGACTGCGGGATGTCCTTGAGGGTCTGTACGCCCTTGCCCAGGGTGACCGCGCCGGAGGTGTAGGAATGGCTGCCCTCGGTGGTGGTGACCGGCTGGCGGCCGATGACGCTGGACGCGTCCAGTTCCAGCGCACCGTTGCTGGGTTCGCTGGGCAGCGCGATCAGATACTGGCCATCGGCTGCCTGGGTGAGGCTCAGGTGGCTGCCGGCGAGCAAATGGCGCAGCGCCTGTTCGACGCTCAGTTGCTGGTGCAATGCCGGCGCTTGTACCGCGTGCGCGGCGTCAGTGTTGAACAGAATGCGGCTACCGGTCTGGCGGGCAAGGGCGTTGATCGACTGATCCAGCGGTTGGGCCGGCAGGTCGATGCGGTAGTGCGTCTGTTCGGCCTGCAAAGGCCCGGCAAGCAGAAATCCGAATGTCGCCAGGCCCATGGCCTGACGCAGCGGGTGGATAAAGAGCGTCATGGAATCCCCATCGGAGCAAGTGAGAATGCGTTTCATAGGGATTGGCGTTTGTGCTGACCCGCACATTGATGCAGCGCTGAGAATTTTTTTCAGCGCTGCAGATCCACCTGCACAGCACCGCTCTTGTCGCGGCTGACTGTTACCGGCGCCAGTTGGGGCAGGCTGTCGAGCAACTGTTCGACATTGCCGGTGGGGAACTCTCCGCTGAGCCGGTGTTGCCTGGCGGTCGCGCCCTGCAGCCGAATCGGCGCGTCACGGTGGCGGCGCAGTTGCGCCAGGACCGACTCGAGCGGGGTGCCGTCGAAATGGAACAGGTCATGCCGCCAGGCATCTCGTTCGCCGGGCTTGCTGGCGTGCACCGGCCCCAGGCGCTGAGGGTTGGCAAGCAGTTGCTGGTTGGCCGTCAGCCGTTGACGCGCCATACCGTTGTCCACTTCCACCTCGCCCTCCAGGACAGCCACCCGCACGCCGTCCAGGTCGCTGCGTACATCGAACACCGTGCCGATATCGCGCACAGCCACGCCCTGGCTACGCACGATGAAGGGCTTGGCTTGATGAGCCACGCTGAACAAGCCTTCACCATCGAGCAGCTCGAACTGCCGACTGCGCAGGCGATATTCGATGCGCAGCACGCTTCCGGCGTCCAGTTCGACCACGCTGCCATCATCCAGGTGCAACGTTTCGCGACCGCTGCTGGCCACCTCGACCTGGCGGTAGCCCAGCGCCGGGTCGGCCAGCCAGGTCCAACCGGCCAGGGCCAGCAGCAGGGCCGTGCCGGCGGCCTTGCGCCGACGATTGGCGTTGCGTGCGCTCTGCGCCTTGGCTTCCTGCAAAAGCGCCTCACGGCTGGGCACCAGCGCACGCAAGGATTCAGCGTAAGGCTCGAGGGCATCGCGCGCGCCGGGCGCGCTACGGCGTTGCATCGATCAGGCCTCCGGCTGCCAGCGTTGTGCGAGGGTGCGCATGGCCCGCATGAAATGCTGGGCAACCATGTTCACGGAAATCTCCAGCTCCTGCGCGATGTCCTTTTGTGGCATGCCGTGGATACGGTGGAGCAGGAACACCTGGCGCTGGCGCGCCGGCAATGCGTCGATCACCGCCAGCAAGGCACGCAGGCGCTGTTCGAATTCGAGCGCCATCGCACCATCCAGCGGGTCGCAGTGCTGCTCGACCACGGCGATCTGGCTCTGCGCGTACAGCGTGCGGGTGCTTTCCGAACGGCGCCGGTCGATTGCGCGGTTGAGCGTGGCACGCCGCAAAAAGGCCATGGGCACGCTGATGGCGTTGAGCGGCGGCTTTTCCAGGATCTGCACGCAGACATCATGGACCACGTCGCGGGCAAAATGCTGGTTGGAAAAACGTCGGCGAATGTGCTCGACCAAATCGTCGTAGTGCAAGGCCAGGGCTCGCAGGAGATCGTTGTCGGTCGACGCCATGATGGCAACCAATTGATAGTGAATCTCATTTATATCATGCGCTTTTCAGGTCGGGCAACTTGACCTGCCATGACAGGCACGTCACCTATGTTCGGCGCCCAGCGCTTCGAATCCCCCCGATACTCAAGAGAAAAGCCCGAGTGTGCGTCCACCCATGCATCTGCAAGTTAGTGACTGGCCTGTCAGTGCAGGCTTTGCCAGGCGCGCAGCACTGCATAACCGCGCCAAGGTCGCCAGCCCTGCGCGGCTTGCGTTGCCGCCTGTGCGCTGCTCACCCCCAGGGCTTTTTGCAGCGCCACATCGCCCGCCGGGAAGGCATCGGGCCAGCGCAACGCACGCAAGGCGATGTATTGCGCGGTCCAGTCGCCGATCCCCGGCAGTGCGCGCAAGCGGGCACAGGTGGCCGCGACGTCCACCCCTGGGCTCAGGATCAGGCCGCCCTCCAGCACCGCTTCGGCCAGCGCCTTGAGCGCCGCCTGGCGTTGGCGCGTGATGCCCAGCCGGCCCAGTTGATCACCGCTGGCCGCAATCAACGCGGCGGGCGTGGGGAACAGACGGTCCGTGCCAGCCAGCGGTGTTGTGATGGGTTGTCCGAAGGCCGCGACCAGGCGTGCGCCCAATGTGCGCGCAGCGGCCACGGTGATCTGCTGGCCCAGCACGGCACGCACGGCCAGCTCGAAACCATCCACCGTTCCCGGAACGCGCAGGCCCGCACCCGAGGGGAACGCACTGTGCAGCACGGCGTCGATGGCGAGCGGGTCGGCATCCAGGTCGAACGCGGCGCGCACGCGGTTGATCACCGTGGGCAGGACGCCCGCCAGGGAATCGCTGATCGTGACCCGCGCCTGGGCGCGCGCCTCGTCAAAGGCCACGCTCAACCAGCCGCAATGTTCCTGACCGTCCTGCATGAGGCGCAGCGTACGGGTGTATGTCCCCTCCTCCACACACTCCAGGCCGGGTATCGCCCGCAGGCGCAGAAAGCCGAGCATTGCCGCAGAGTCATAGGGCGGACGCCAGCCCAGGAAAAAACAGCCGTCCAAGCGCGCATCGTGCGCTTTCAGTGCCAGGTCGCAGGCGTCGTTTTCGGTGGTGTCGTTGATATTGGCCATGGGTGACATGGTAGCCCCTGTGCATAGCGGTGACTCGCCATTTTCGTACCGGCGCCCTAGTGTGGTGTTTTGCAAATACGACCACTAAATCGCGAGCGATTTTTGCGCTCAGGCAAGGCGTCGCGACGAGTCGTAGCCCAGCTACGGCGAGGAGCGACAACGCTGCATGAGCGCAAAAAGCGCCGCGAGTTATGGTCGTTATTTGTGAAACACCACACTAGCGACCAGGCACAAAAAATCCGATGCCTTGCGGCATCGGATCTTCATGCGGTGATCAAGCCGACAGGCCTCGACTGTCGGGCATCAGGCACGTCTGCCGGATGCTGGCTCGATCAGGCGTCGGTGGACGCTGTGGCCTTGTTGCCACTGTTGATCAGCGGCCCGTAGCGCCGGCTGAACTCCTGGTTGTAGGGCACGTGGTTCTTGTTGACCCCGCTGTCCCAGTTGACCGACCAGGTCATCAGGCCCTTGATCGACACACCCTTGGCGTAAAGGCGCTTGAACGCGTTGGTCACCGCCGTCGGGTTGATCACATAGCCGGTGGCGGCGGCATCGACGTTGGCCGGCAGGCCGATGACGAACTTGTCGGCCGGGATCCGGGTGAAGCCGCGGGTGCCACTGACCAGGCTCTCGGTCAGGTAGAACAGGAAGTCCTCCTTCATGGCATCGTTGTTCTGCGCGATCCAGGCGCCGTTGCCATTGTTGGCCTCCTGCACCCAGAGCCCGTCGCCCCCCTGGTTGTAGAACTGCGGGGCGATGAAATCGTAGTACCCCTCCAGTGCCTTGAGGTAGTCGACGTAGCGCCCCGCGCTGGTCAGGTAGGGGAACTCCGGTGCCATGCTGATGATGAAATGCTTGCCCTCGGCGGCGTAGTGATCCTTCACCAGTTTCAGCGCGGCAGGCAGGACCGTCTTGTTGGCGGCGAAATCGATCGCGCTCTGTTCAAGGTCGATGTCCAGCCCGTCGAAACCGTAGGTTTCCACCAGGCGAATGATTTCATTGGCCAGCGGTTGTTCATGGCCCGGGTTCAGGGCGATATGCGCATCGGCGCCGCCCAGGGACATCAGCACCGCCCTGCCCTGGCTGTTGAGCACGCCCACCTGGCGCCGGAACTCGGCATCGGACAGGTTGTACGGCTTGAAGGTCGGTATGCCGCTACCTTTCATGAAGGCCACCGCCACCACGTTGTAGTCGCGTGGCACCTCCTCCAGGCTCATGTTGGCGAACTGCCCGCGCTGGTAACCATCCGCCGGGCCGGCCGGCCAGTTGTGCCAGTAGCCCATGAGGATCTTCTTGCCCGCCAGGCTGGGCATCCGCGATGCAGCGTCATCCTGCGCTGCCTTGAGTTGGGTAAAGTCAATCATTGCCATGTTCCAATCCTTCAGAACGTGTGTAGATCCCGCGGACTTACTGGAAGTCGACGTCGAATGCCTGGTAGAAGGCGTTGCCGGTGTTGGCCACGATCCACATCAGCACGATCACGTGACGACCCTTCTTGTTGGCCGGCAGCTTCACTTCGTGATCGACCTTGGCCTTCAGCTCGCCGGCGTGGCTGTAGTACGGCACCTGCGGGTAGAAGTCCTCGGCGAACGGCTTGTCTTCCAATTGCGCACGGGTGATGCGTTGTTTCGGGTCCCAGCCGTCCTTGGTGATCAGCCAGCGATAGCCGCGGGTGGTATGCGGCGCGGTGTAGCGCCAGGTCACCTTGAACACTTGCCCGGCGTCGACATTGATCAGCGGCCAGGTGAAGGCGCGGTTGAGCTTCTTGCCCATCTCCTCGTCGGTGAAGTTGACGCAGTCACGGGCGTCGGTCTTGCCACCGCTGAGGATGTAGCCATCGGCGGGCGGTGCGACGCTCGGGTTGTCCGACTGGAACGGCGCGGGGAACGGACCGGCGGCCAGGGCCGGGAAGTTCTTGCCGCCTTCCATTTCATCGACCTGCCAGCCGCTCAGCACGCCGAGGTCGATGGCGACGGCGCCACGCGAGGCTGGGGTGGTGACACGACCGTGGCGAAGCGGGTTCTGGTTTTCTGGTTGGTTCATCGTTGTAACTCCATGTGGTTTGAGAACTCTCCCTTTCCGAAGGAGAGGCCTTCAAACTAACGGAGCTGGATTTATTGTCCACGCACCTATTTTTCGTCCTGGCGGCCTCAGCCAGGGGAATCGCCAATGAATACTGGACATGCATCCAGTACCACTTAAATTATCCTACCCACCTTGAAGGAAAACACCTACACGCCAGCGCGATGTCTGGCCTGTATACGAGCCTGTCAGCCAATGAAGTACTGTCGGCGTTTCGAGCGGTAGTTCGACGGGTCCAGGTGCGCGGGCAGCCATTGCCCGGCCGTCTCCTTCAGATAATTGCCCTGGCTGCCGGGCCGGTCCTGGTACCTGGCCGCCAGGTAGCGGGCGTAGTGATGGTCGAACAGGCGCATGAATTCGCCGAAGTAGATGTCCGCCACCCGGGTGTCGCCGTGGATCACCAGCATGTTCTCGTCGTTCTTCACCTGGGAGGCGCTGCTGAAGTTCGCCGAGCCCGTCACCACCGTGGGCTGCTCGCCCAAGGGATCGACCAGCATGTACTTGGTGTGGATGTAATCGTTGCTGTTGAGCGGGTTGTCGCGTTCCTTCAGCGCGTTGCTCAGCGTGTTGTCCTCGCTCAGGTAGCTACCGGCAGCGAAGATCACGTCACCGTCGGTACCGATGTTCTCCGTCGCCTTCAGCGGATCGTCCTTGATCACGTAGCGCAGCACATCGTTCTGTGCCTGGAACACCGCCTGGAATTCGGCGGCGATCTCAAAGGCAGCGGTGAAGCACACCAATTGACTGGCCGCGCTGGCCAGGTTGGCGTACCACTGCAAGGTCTTGCGCGCCTGGGGCTCCTCGTTATCTTCGCGCGGGCTGAACACGGGATAGGTACCCGGCTGCAACGGCAATGCCGGCAGCGGGCTGGCCTGGGCATTGGGCGTGCGCAACTTGCCTGGCGTCAGGTTGCGTTGCAGGCGTGTCCAGTAATCAAGGTATCGCCGGGCGATTTCGGGGTCGTGGACGACGTGCCCCACGTTCGAATGGCCGAAGATCCCACCGGCCGAGATATTGGTCGAGCCGGTCCAGACACTGACCGGCTGGCCATGCTCGAGCAGCACGATGAACTTGTTGTGGCGGATACCTTCGCTGACCGTACGCGGATGAGCGTGGGCGGCCAGGCCGGCCTGGGCGATGGTGGCCTGGTTCTCGGCCTTGTATTTGCTGGCCGCATCATAGACCACCTGCACGTCGCCTTCTTGCGCGGCATCGCTTAGCGCCTGGGCGACCGGCAGGTAGTGAAATTCATAGAACGCCGCGCGCAAACCCATGCCCGGCCTGGCACCGCGTTCGATGAAGGCAAGCAGGGCTTCGTACAAGCCTCGCGAAAGCCACCTCATCGGCTTGGATTGCGGCGCGTCAGGGTCGGGAGCGACGTTGTCGAACTCCCGGGCATAGGCCTGGGAGCCGATCACGCCACGGTTGAAGTGCACGTCGTGGCGCACGCCCGTGCCTGGCGCCGTCGTGCTTTCGCAGCGCACACGCACGGCAACACCCAGGGCCTCATCCACACGCAGGTTCTTCGGCTCGCCGAACACCGGTTGCACCGCGTACTCGTAGTCGCCTTCGGCAGTGGCGGTGTAGTCCGCCCACAGGAAACTCTGGATGGGGTGCTCGCTGGTCGGCACCCGCGTGCCCGGGGGCAGCCCCTTGTCCTTGTCTGCGAAGCGTTTCAAGCCACGCAGGTAATAGCGGGTACGCACCTGGCCGGCCGCGTCGAACTGCTTGCGCTGCACGGCAAAGCCCAGCAGGTTCTGCTCGGCGACCAGCGTCGCAAGGTTCGGTGGCGTGACGAAGTCCCAGGCCAGCACCACGACATGGGTGCCGGCGATGGCGCGTACGCGCAGGTAGTCGCCCGTGGCGGATGCTCGCATGGGAGGCGCTCCTTGCAGGAAGGTTACTGGTAAGGTGTGCGGACCTTGATCTGCTGGTTGTCGGGGGTCCCGCCGGCCGGGCACGGCATTGGGCCGAGCTGTTTGTCCAGGCAGACCCAGAGCTCTTTCAGGCGGTTGCCCGAACCCACCGATACCCGCAGGCTCTGCGCAGGCAGCGCCGGGTTATGGGCCAGGAACGCCTGCTTGATGTCGCTCACCCTGGCGTCCACCAATTGGTTGGGACCTGCTTCGCTGCCGAGCATTTCCTGCAGGGAGGGCCGCTGCAGCGAGTCGTAGACCCGCTGGATATCGGCAAAGTAGCGCTCCGGCGATGACCAGCCGCAGGTACCGTGGGCCTGCCATTCGTTCTGCATCAGGTCCGGCCCGGGCATCATGCACAGGTGCTGCCTGACCAAGGGTGCCGGCAGCGAGCCGACAGTCTGGCAGTTGCGCGGATGGTCCTGGTTGGACTTGGCATAACCATTCTGCGGCCACAGGCCGTGCACCACCCATTCGAAACGATTGCCCGAGAAGCACTGGAAGGCATGCTTTTCGCGTTGCGCCTTGGGCTTGTTGCGCTGGGCTTCACAATGCTCCGGCGACCAGGACAGCACCAGGGCCAGGTAATCGGTGGGCAGGTCCTTGTTGACGTAGTCCACCGGGCGGGCCGGCGCAGGCTCGACATTGTCGGGCAACACGCAGACTTGCTCGGCGAAGGCGGGCCAGGCGGCGGCTGCCAGGCAGCCAAAGAGCAGCGCTTTCAGGCAGGTTGCAGATTGTGGCGTCCATTGCATGATGACCTCCTTGTCGGGTGCGACAGGCTCCGTGCCTGTCGCTCGGTTAAACCCGTCAGGTGATGGTGTAGCGCGAATATGACGATTCGTCAGGGGCGGTTTGCTGTATCGTTCGCCCCTGCGGCAGCACCCAGCGTCAACGAAGTGGAAGAACATGAACCGTCGTAAAAAGATCAACCAGCTGTTGAAAGCCCACGCCAAGAAGGCCAGCGCCAAGTTGGCGCCGAAAAACAGGAACCCCTACATCTCCAAGGCCGACCGGTTGAAACTGGCGGCCGAGGCCGGCCAGCAGGCCGTGGCAGAGGGTGGCGTGCCCGCGCAATCCTGATTGACGGCAGGCCGCTCACAGAAACTGCGGCGTCGCGAGGCAAACCCGCTTACAGGGGCCTTATGGTGCTTGGCCCGGCAAACGCCCGCACCAACTGGTCGATCACCGCGCGCACCCGCGCCGTGTGGCGCAGGTCCTGGTGGGTGACCATCCACACCTCGTAGGGCTGGCTGCGCGTACGCTGCGGCCAGACTCGCCGCAAGCCGTCCCGCTGCCCCAGTTCCACCGGGATCTCCCCCAGGCCCAGGCCTTCGGCGATGCCGCGGCGCAGCATCATGCTGGCGTTGGCCGCCATCACCACCCGCCCTTCGCCCATGGGCACGTCCACCAGGGTCGGTTCGGCGCGGTCGCGCCAATACGGCTCGTACACCACCAAGTCGTGGCCGGCAAAGCTGCCCTCCTCCGGCACGCCCCGCCGCGCCAGGTAATCCGCCGAGGCGAACAGGCCCATCTGCCAGCTGGCCAGCTTGCGCAGCACCAGGTCGGGGCTGTCCGGGCGCTGGTTGCGGATGGCGATGTCGGTTTCGCGTTGCGACAGGTTGACGATCTCCGAACTGCCACTGAGCACCACGCGCACCTCGGGATGGGTCTCGTGTACCTGCCGCAGCGCCGGGATGACGAACTCCAGGGCCAGGGAGTCGGTAGTGGCGATGCGCACCTCGCCGGCCTCCTCGTTGTCGGCGCCACGGGTTCGGCGGGCCAGCTCCAGGGCGGCCTGTTCCATCTTCTGCGCCAGTTCCACGGCCACCTCGCCGATGGCGGTCAACTGGTAGCCGGCCGGCGTACGCAGGAACAGGGTCGAGCCCAGGTCCGCCTCCAGCGCCGCCACTCGCCGGCCCACCGTGGCCTGGTCAACGCGCAGCACCCGGGCGGCGCGGCGCAGGGTCTGTTCGCGGCTCAAGGCCAGCAGCATGCGGGCATCATCCCAGTTCATTGGTCCACTCCTGATTCAGCGCAGTCACTGCCGGCTGAAGAAAATCTGCAAAGGTGCGTCGCAAAATCGCCGCGCGACCCGGCAACCCGGGTTGCATACCCTGTGACGCAACGGGCCGGCACGGCCTTTCTTCAGAATGACAGAGGTCTTCATGCGTCACATCATCCCCAGCCAAATGAGCGCCATCGACATCACCCGGCCAGGCGGCCCCGAGGTCCTGCAGGTCGCCAGCCATGCCACGCCCCCGCCAGGCCCGCGCGAGGTGCTGGTGCAGGTGCATGCCGCCGGCGTCAACGGCCCCGACCTGCTGCAGCGCAAGGGCCTGTACGATCCACCCGCCGGCGCGCCGGCCATCCCGGGCCTGGAGATCGCCGGCAAGGTGGTGGCCATCGGCGAGCAGGTCCGTCACTTTGCCCTCGGCGATGCCGTGATCGCCCTGGTGCAGGGCGGTGGTTATGCCGAGTACGCCGTGGCCGACGAACGCACCACCGCGCACCTGCCGGAAAACCTGTCGATGGTCGAGGGCGCGGCGCTGCCGGAAACCTTCATGACCGTGTGGGTCAACCTGTTCCAGCGCGGCGGCTTCAAGGCCGGTGAGAGCGTGCTGATCCATGGTGGCGCGTCGGGCATCGGCACGACCGCGACGCAGCTGGCCCGGGCCTTCGGCGCGGCGAAGATCTTCACCACGGTCAATGGCGCCGGGCAACAGGCCGCCAGCCTGGAACTGGGCGCCGACGTGGCCATCGACTACACCCGCGAGGACTTCGTCGAGCAAGTCATGGCGCACACCGATGGCAAGGGCGTGGATGTGATCGTCGACATCATTGCCGGCGACTACGTGGCACGGAACTTCAGGGCCGCCGCCATGGACGGGCGCATCGTGCAGATCGGCGTGGTCAAGGGCCCGGCCACCGAGGTTGACCTGTTCCCGCTGCTGACCAAGCGCCTGACCCATATCGGCTCGACCCTGCGCGCGCGCAGCGCCGACGACAAGGCGGCGATCCTCGGCGAGCTGCAGTCCAAGGCCTGGCCCCATGTACGCAGCGGCGCGGTCAGGCCGCTGATCCACGCCACCTTCCCGCTGGCCGCGGCCAGCCAGGCCCATGAATTGATGGAGTCGGGCCGGCATATCGGCAAGGTGGTGCTGAACGTCACGCACAAGGGCTGAGTCAGTCTGGGCGTCGATCGCCTGGCCATCGCCGAACCAGCCCCCCTCCACCCAATGGATACGCTCGACCACCTCGTCCCGCGCAGCGCTGGCGCTGAACAGCACGAAGCGGTCATAGCCCAGCGGCCGGGCGACATTGCGCACGGCCGACTGGATATCCGCCAGGTCGGTGGCCTGCGCGATCCGCTGGACAGCTTGCACCACCTGATCGAACGGCAGGTCCCTCATCCGCCGTTGACTGCCTTGAGCAACGCCGAGGCGGCCAGCTTGCCCAGGGCATTGCCGGCCAACGGACTGTCGCCGGTCAGCAGCTTGCGGTCCTGATGGACGGCACCAGAGATACCCTCGTTGATGATCTCGACGCCCTGGGCCTGCAGGCGTTCGCCGAACTTCCAGGTCAGGTGGCCGGGCATGTAGCCGATGTCCGGGGTCTTGGCATCCAGATCGTCAGGGAAGGCGCAGATCCTGTAGCCGTCGTAGAGCTTGCCGCCGGCCAGCAGCGCCGCCGGGCCGTGGCACAGGGTGATGACGAACTTGTCGTGGTCCGCCGCCCATTTCAGCACTCGCCCGACCTCCTCGCTTTCCGGCAGGCCGATCAGCGCGCCGTGGCCGCCCGGGATGAACACCCCGATATAGTCCGAGTCCTCACCCAGGGCCTGTTCCAGCACATCGGCGAGCTTGCGCGGCTGCTTGAACGCTGGCTTGTAGCGATCGAACAGGCCCAGCACCTCGGTGTCCTCGCCGGGCATGGCCCAGTACTCGAACTTGACCGGGTTGCCCGACAAGGTCGCGACGTCGAAGGTAAAACCGGCCTTGTCCAGGTGGTACATCGGCAGCAGGGTTTCCACCGGGTGGTTGCCGGTGGAGAACAGCGTGCCGTTGTCGGTGAGCAGGTAGCGCTCGTCGGCGCCGATCAGCAGGACCTTCCAGCGTCCGCCACGGTAGGCGTCGGGATAGTCGGCGCCGCTAAGGTCGGACTTGCGCGAGGTGAACTGGCTGAGGGAATACGGCGAAGGGAAGAAGGCGTTGTCCTCGGCCGGGTCGGGGGTTGGGCGTTTGTCGTCGTTGGGGCTGGTCATGGTTGTGCTCCTGTGCCTGGGGTAGGTAACCGGATCCATGCTAGGAGGCCGCCGGATGAGCGGCAATGAGGGTTTTCCCTCAACGCTGGCGTCGCTGACGGGGCAGCCCCAGGGCAGTCTAGCCGAGCGCCGAGGGCGTATCGACGTCGCGCAGCACGCCGCAGTCCTGCAGTTCCAGCAGCAAAACGCTGTTCGCATGCCGTCGCAGCACCGAGCGCGCCCCTTCATCGCCAGACAACTGGCCAAGCTCGCCCCAGTAATCCCGGCCGAACACCACCGGATGGCCGTTCTGTCCCTGATGACGCGGTACCACGATGACCGAGGGCGCCGCCGAGGCGAGCAGACGACGGAAGGTCGCCGCCCCGATCCATGGCATGTCCCCGAGCAGGATCGCCACCGCCTGCGCCTCGCTGTCACCCAGCGACACCGCGCCAGCCGCCAGGCTATGACCCATGCCCAGATCGGCCTCGGGGCTGTGGACGACCCGGCAGGCCGACGGCAACCCAAGGTCCTCGGCCCGCTCGCCAGCGCGCAGCACCACGCGCACCTCGTCGAACGCCGCCAGGGCGCGCTCCACGCTGTGCTGCAGCAGGCTGCGCCCATCGGCCATCAGGGCCTGGCGCTTGTCCGCGCCGAAGCGCGCGCCCTGCCCGGCCGCGAGCACCAGGGCGACGACCTTCACAAGGCCTCGCGGGCGATGCCGCTGCGGGTCCGCAGGATATCGGCGAGCACCGCCAGGGCGATCTCCGCCGGCGTCTTGCTGCCCAGGTTCAGGCCGATCGGCGCATGAATGCGCGCCATATCGGCATCACCGAGCTCGCCGATGCGGCGCAGGCGCTCACGACGCTTCGCCGACGTGGCCTGTGAACCCATCACACCGATGTAGAACGCTTCGGTACGCACCGCTTCGAGCATGGCCAGGTCATCGATCTTGGGGTCGTGGGTGAGCGCCACCACCGCGGTGTCGCGATGGCAGCCGCCGTTGGCGATGAACAGCGAAGGCAGTTCCCGACGGATTTCTATCCCGTCCAGCGCCACGTTGTCCATCACCTCGTCGCGAGGGTCGCACAGCACCACCTCGAAACCCAGGCCCTTGCCGAATTCGGCGCAGAAATGCGCGACGCTCGAGTACCCCGCCAGCAACAGGCGCTGGGCGGCGCCGATGCGCAGGCGCACGCAATGCTCGCCACGCTCCACCCGTGGCCCCTGGCCGAGGTCATCGCTCAGCCTCCGTTCACCGCTGCGCAGGTCGACCTCGCGCAACAGCCGCCGACGCCCGAGCAAGGCGCTTTCCAGCTCGGCAAGATGCGCCTGGGTGGCGCAGTCGCCGGGCAGGTTCTCCACCAGCACGTCGAGAATGCCGCCGCACGGCAGGCGAATGTTGCCGCGGGTGTCGCTGCCGTCGCCGTAGCGCACCACGGCAACCGCCGTGGCGAACTCGCCGGCGGCGACGCGCTCGAGGAAGTCATCCTCGACACAGCCGCCCGACAGCGATCCAACCCAGTGCCCGCCCTCGCTCACCGCCAGCAGCGAGCCCGGCGCGCGCGGCGCCGAGCCATAGGTGCACAGCACACTGCACAGCCACACGCGCAGCCCGTCGCGCGACCATTGCGCCGCCTGGCGCACCACCTGCAGGTCGAGATGCTGCACGGGTCAGTCCGCCTTCAGCTGTGCCAGCTGCTGGGTGGTCAGGTCGCCCGGCAGGCCGCCCCAGGCTTCACGCAGGTAGTTGACCATGTCGGTCAGCTGCTGGTCGTCAAGCTTGTCGGCAAAGCCCGGCATCGGCTGCATGCGCTCGAAACCGGTGAACTGCTGTTCGCGGATGCCGTCGACGATGGCCTTGACCAGGTTGCGCGAGTCGGCCTGGCGCAGCACGGTATTGCCCTGCATGGCCACGGCAATGTGCGGCTTGCCCTCGCCATCGCCGCCGTGGCAACCGGCGCAGACATTGAGGTACTGCTGGCGGCCACGCTTGGCGCTCTCGCCCAGGGTTTCATGGGCCACCGCCTGCACCACCTTGGCCGCCGGCGGCTGGTCGCCGAGCAGGTAGGTGGCCATGGCCGACAGGTCGCTGTCTTCGAGGTGCTGGGTGCTGTGGTGCACCACCGGGTACATCTCGTTGAACATGCTGCCCTGGGCACTGATACCGTGCTTGAGGAAGGTCGCCAGGTCGGCCTGGTTCCAACCGCGGTCGGCCAGGTCCTGGGCCAGCAGGCTCGGCGCCAGATAGCCCAGCAGCAGGCCGCCGGTCAGGCGTTTGTCCTGCTGCAGTGCGCCGATGGGGTTGCGCGGGGTGTGGCACTCGCCGCAATGGCCGAGCACTTCGACCATGTACTGGCCACGCTTCCAGGCCTCGCTGTTGCCCTTGCCCTCCTCCAGCTGCACGCTCTTGCCGTACAGCAGGTTCCAGCCCATCAGGCCGGTGCGCACGTTGAACGGGAAGCTCAGGCTGGTTTCCGGCGCCGGCCGGTTGATCGGCGCCACGCTCATCAGGTAGGCGTGGATCGCATCGGAATCCTCGCGCTTGATCAGGTGGTACGAGGTGTAGGGCATGGCCGGGTAGAGATTGGCGCCGTCCTTGCGCTTGCCCTCGGTGAGGGCGGCGAAGAACTCGTCGCTGCTGTAGTTGCCGATGCCGTGCTGCTTGTCCGGGGTGATGTTGGTGCCGTAGATGGTGCCGAACGGCGAATGGATCGGCAGACCGCCAGCGTAGGGCGCGCCGCCCTCGGCGGTGTGGCAGGCCATGCAGTCGGCGGCGCGGGCGAGGTATTCGCCGCGCTTGATCAATGCCTCATCGGCCGCCTGGACATTGCAGGCGACCAGCGCGCCAATGGCCAGGGCGAGGCTGCTCAGAACTCGCGTCATGCTCAACCCTCCTTGACCAGGCCGAGGTCGCCCAGCACGTCGCGGGTCGCCTCGTAGTAACGCACATAGCCAGTGCAGCGGCACACATGATGGCCGAGGCTGGCTTCGATGGCCTGCTCCAGCTCGCTTTTTTTCAGCGGCTTGCGCTGGGCCTTCTCCACCAGCACCGTGGCGGCGTTGACGAAGCCCGGGGCGCAGTAGCTGCACTGGAAGGCGAAGCGGTCGACGAACTTCTGCTGGATCGGGTTCAACTCGGTGGGGTTGCCCGCTTCGTCGCGTTTGGCGTGGCCTTCGATGGTGCGCACTTGCTTGCCCTCGAAATAGTGCGCGCCGGTGATGCAGGTGCGCACTTCCTCGCTGGTGCCGTCGGGGTTGTCGACGATCACCACGCAGGCGTGGCAGATGCCCTGCCCGCAGCCCAGGCGCGAGCCTGTGAGGTTCTGGTATTCGTGCAGGTAGTCGATCATCGCCAGGTCATCGGGGACCACCTCGGTGACGACAGGTTGACCGTTGAGGGTCAGTTGCAGCTTGCGGTCAGCCATTGAGGGCCTCCTTGACGCGGGCGGGGGTGATGGGCAGGTCGCGGACACGCTTGCCAATGGCATGAGCCACGGCGTTGCCGATGGCGCCGACCACCGGGATCATCACCACCTCGGCGATGCCCTTGGACGGGTCGGTCGGCGACAGCGGCGGCAGGATCTCGGACGTCTGCTTCCACACCGCCACATGCCGGGCCATCGGCAGGCGGTAACGGTTGAAGTTCCAGTCGCCCTCGCCCGGGCCACCCTCGTACAGCGGCATCTCTTCCAGCAGCGCATGGCCGATACCCATGGCGATACCGCCTTCGAGCTGGCCCTTGACCAGCTCGGGCACCAACACCCGGCCGCACTCGACCCAGCTGTGATGGTTGAGTACTGTGACCTCGCCACTGCCCTTGTTCACCTTGACCTCGACGATGGTCGCCACCGGGCTGTAGTAGGTGACCATGGCGTTGTTCAGCTGGGTGGCCGGGTACTCGGCGTTCTGCCGGTCGAGCAGGTGGAAGCCGGCGCTGTTCATCTGCGCCTTCTTCGCGTTCAGCGCACCGTCACCGTACTTCACCGCCAGGGCATCGAGCGGCAGGCGCTCGCGCACGCCGTCGATGACGAAGTCGGCCTCGGCCCAGCTCCAGCGGTTGAAGCCATGCACGCTGACGCCGGTAATCAGGCCCATCTCGTGGGCCTTCTTCGCAAGCTCCGCGAACGGGATCGGCTCCAGGCCGTTGCCAGTCAGCGCACCGTTGACCCACACCGCGTTCTCGCGGCGCACCACCAACGGGTTGGCCTGGCCGCCGAACGGGCCCTGGCTCCACAAGGCCATGGCCGCCGGCCACAGGCCGTGGTTGAACAGCACCCGGGCCGCCTCGCGGGTGGCGTGGCTGAAGTAGAACGCCGAGTTGGTCGCCGACGACGGCGAAGCCAGCTTGGCGACCCAGCGCGGGTTGCGCAGCGCGGCGTCCTGCTCGGCCTGGCTGATCAGGTAGGGGTTGCCGCTGGTGCTCAGTTGCAGCTCAGGCCATTCGGTCTGGGCGGTCTGCACGTGATCGGCGACGCGGCCGAGGAAGTCGCTGACCACCAGGGCCTGGGAGGTCGACATGCCGGTGCCCAGCTCGGTGCCGATATGGCGCAAAGTAATCTGGCCATCGGCAGTGAACTCGACCGCCGCCATCGGCGCTTCGGCACCGGTGCCGAAGTCCTTCTGGGTGATGGCGAAGCCCACGCCGTACCAGTTGTCGTGGTCCTTGGCGTCTTCGGCCTGCTTGCGCGCATGGCGGTTCTTCCACCAGTCGTGTTCCGCGGCCTTGTCGAGGATCTCGTGCAGGCGCAGGGCACCGGCGGGCACCGCGCCCTGGGTGTTCTTCATGCCCGACTTGAGGGCGTTCTTGCGGCGCAGTTCGATGGCATCCACGCCCAGGCGGTCGGCGATCTCGTCGACCATCATCTCGGTGGCGGCCATGCTCTGCAGGGTGCCGTAGCCGCGCATGGAGCCGGCCTCGACGCCGCGCGAGTGGTAGGCGGTGACCGACAGGTCGTTCTGCGGCATGTAGTAGATCGACTGCGCGGCGGTGGCGCCCACCGAAGCCACCGACGGGCTGTAGTTGATGCGCCCGCCGCCGTCGACGGTCATGTCGGCGCGGAAGATCTTGAAGCTCATGTCCTTCTTGTCGACGGCCAGCTGGTAGCGGATGTCGAACGGGTGACGCTTGATGCCGCTCTGGAACTGCTCGTAGCGGTCGTTGGCCAGGCGGATCGGCACGCCCGCGCCGTACAGGGCGGCGACAGCGGCGTAGAACACGAAGATGTTGTTGTCCTTGGAGCCGTAGCCGACGGTGTAGCCCGGGTGCATGTTCAGGTGCTTCAGGCCGAAACGCGACGGCTTGATCATGTGCACGCATTCCTGCGCCACTTCGAACGGGCACTGGGTGGCGACGACGAAATGCAGGGTGCCGGTGGCCGGGTCGAACCAGCCGTTGCCGTTGTCCGGCTCGAGGGCTGCGGGCTCGATCGACGGGGTCTTGTAACGCTCGTCGAACAGCAGCCAGTCTTCCGGCGGCTGCTTGAGCTGCTCGTCGATACGCTGGGCGTAGAACATCCCCTGCTCGGTGAGGGTGCCGTGCTGCTTGGGCTCGGCGGTCCATACCGGCTTGCGGGCCAGGATGGTGGGGAACAGCATGGTGTTCTTCAGGCTCGAGTATTCGTCCTCGTCGAACGGCGTCTTGCCGGCCACGCGCACGAAACGGAAGCTGCCGTAAGGATCGCGCTGGTACAGCGGGGCCTGGGCGCCGTAGCGGATCGCCTGGTCGTTGAACTGCAGCTTGAGCTTGGCCTTGCGGAAGCGCTCGAAGTCGTTCCAGATCAGGATCGCCACCGGGTGGCCGATGAACATCGGTACCTGGCCGGGCGGCAGCAATGGATCTGGCGAGTGGGCCTCGGGCCAGGCGATGCCGTCCTTCTTCAGGTCATCGGCGCTGACGACGCGGTCCGGCTGCAGCTCGGCGCCCAGCAGCGACAGGTCGTAGCCTGCGTAGATGCGGTCGGCCTTGGTCGCCTTGAGCAGCATGGCGTGGCCTTGCTGTTGCGGCCAGCCAGGCATGTCCTTGGCACGGATGTCGCGGGCGAACACCTTGTTGCCGCAGACCTTGGACAGCGCGTCGTTTCGCGAAAGCGCCTTGCCGTCGTGGTTCATCCACTTCTGCGGCGAGGTGGTGACCTTGCTCTCCATCAGGGCGGCGAACGCCTGGCTGCCGAGCGGCGCCATGGTCACGCCGACACCGGCGATCAGCCCGCCTTGCAGGAACGAACGCCGGGAAATATCACGGTTGGACATGGTTGATCCTCTGGGCAGCTCTTGGGTTGCCCATGCTTTTTCTGGTGCTTGAGAAACTGAAAGGGCGCGCACGATCACAAAAACTGACTACGAAGTCAAGTTAACGATCGTAGGGTGCCTCTGCAAGTCAAGCAGACAACTTGTCGCGGGGCGCCGCGAAGGGTCAATCCGGCAAGCGATAGCGCTCGGCGAAGTACTGGCGGAAGAACTCCACCGCCACCCGCACCTTGGCTGAACCTGCCAACGGCGCCGTATACACCGCCCAGATATCCGCCGCCTGCTGGTACTCGGGCAGCACCTGCACCAGGCGCCCATCGGCGATGCTGTCATGCACGTCCCACCAGGAGCGCAGCAGGATCCCTCGCCCGTCCAGGCACCACTGGTGCGCCACCTCGCCGTGGTTGCTGGAAAGCCCGCCGGTGACGCGCACGCTTTCCTCGCCCTGGGGGCCTTCCAGGTGCCACAGGCCGAACGGGTGGTCGCGCTCCTTGATCACCAGGCAGTCATGGCTGGCCAGGTCGGCCAGCACCCGCGGCGTGCCATGCGCGGCCAGGTAGCCAGGGGCGGCGCACAGCACCCGACGGTTGCGTGCCAGGGGTTTGGCGATCAGGTGCGGGGCAATGACGTTGCCGACGCGGATGTCCAGGTCCACCCCTTCGGCGATCAGGTCCACCAGGCGGTCATGCACATCCAGGCGGATGTCCAGCCCAGGGTAGCGCGCCGCCAGCTCCGACAGCGCCGGCGCCACGAAGCGCCGCCCCAGCCCCAGGCTGCTGGCGATGCGCAGTTGCCCCGCCGGCTCGCGCTGGCCGGCGTTGAGGTCGTCGTCCATGCGCCGCAGGGTCTCGAAGATCTGCTGCGCCCACTGGTACACGCGCTCGCCCTCCTCGCTCACCGTCACCCGCCGGGTGGTACGGTGCAGCAGGCGCACGCCGAGGCTTTCCTCCAGCAGGCGAATACGCTTGCTGATGAATGCCGCCGACATGCCGCGCTCGTCCGCCACCGCGGCGAAGCTGGCGCGGCGGGCCACCTGCAGGAAGATATCGAGGTCATCCAGGTTCGGCAAATTATTCACGTTTCGTGCACCAAGAATTGATGGATTGCCGGATTATCTCCGAAGCACAGCCTTATAGCATGGCCTGCATCTTCCCTGGACACGAGATGCGCCCCATGACCAAGACCTTCAAGATTGCCGCCATCCCCGGTGACGGCATCGGCAACGAAGTCCTCCCCGAAGGCCTGCGCGTGGTCGAGGCCGCCGCCCGCAAGCACGGCCTGGACCTGCAGTTCGAGTTCTTCGAATGGGCCAGCTGCGATTACTACCTGGCCCACGGCAAGATGATGCCCGACGACTGGTTCGACCAGCTCAAGGGCTTCGACGCCCTGTACTTCGGCGCCGTCGGCTGGCCCGACAAGGTCCCGGACCACATCTCGCTGTGGGGCTCCCTGCTCAAGTTCCGCCGCGACTTCGACCAGTACGTGAACATCCGCCCGGTGCGCCTGTTCCCCGGCGTGCCCTGCCCGCTGGCGCACAAGCAACCCGGCGACATCGACTTCGTGGTGATCCGCGAGAATACCGAGGGCGAATACTCCTCCCTGGGCGGGCGCATGTTCGAAGGCACCGACAACGAGTTCGTGCTGCAGGAGTCGGTGTTCACCCGTCGCGGCGTCGACCGCATCCTCAAGTACGCCTTCGACGTGGCGCAGACCCGCGAGCGCAAGCACGTGACCTCGGCGACCAAGTCCAACGGCATGGCCGTGAGCATGCCCTACTGGGACGAGCGCACCGCCGCCATGGCCGCGCACTACCCCGAGATCAGCTGGGACAAGCAGCACATCGACATCCTCTGCGCCCGTTTCGTGCTGCAGCCTGAGCGTTTCGACGTGGTGGTGGCCTCCAACCTGTTCGGCGACATCCTCTCCGACCTCGGCCCGGCGTGCGCCGGCACCATCGGCATCGCGCCGTCGGCCAACCTCAACCCCGAGCGCAAGTTCCCCTCGCTGTTCGAGCCGGTGCATGGCTCGGCGCCGGACATCTACGGCAAGAACATCGCCAACCCGATCGCGATGATCTGGTCCGGCGCGCTGATGCTCGAGTTCCTCGGCCAGGAAAACAACGATGCCCGCTACCAGGCGGCCCACGACGACATCCTCAAGGCCATCGAGACGGTGATCGCCAACGGCGACACCACCCGTGACATGGGCGGCAGCCGTTCGACCCAGGAAGTGGGCAAGGCCATTGCCGAGCTGCTCGGCGCCTGATTCGGCATCAGGTTATCGCGGGGCCGATGCGACTTGCCCCGCGATATCGCCAACCCAGCCCAATCATCCGGATTGTCCGACGATCCTATTGCCACCCACATCAATTCAATGCAGAATCTGTCAACCAAAAGATACTTGTTATCTATTAGTTAACAGAAAGGAAACACAGAACCTCGATACGGACTTCCCAACGCCTGACGCCTACTACAAAAAAAATGCTCCAGGAGACAATTGATGTCCCCCAATAACAAAAAGATCGACGTGTTCCTGATCGCCGTGAGCCTGTTGGCCGTGCTGCTCACCGTGATCGGCCTTGCCGCCTTCCCTGCCCAGGCCGAAAGCCTGGCCAACCAGCTGTTCGAAGTGGCCACCCGCACCTTCGGCACCAGCGTCCAGGTACTGGTGTTCGGCAGTTCCCTGGCCGTGCTGTACCTGGCCTTCAGCAAATACGGCAACATCCGCCTGGGTGCCGGCAAGCCCGAATACTCCACCACCACCTGGGTGTTCATGTTCATCTGCGCCGGCATGGGTTCCTCGACCCTGTACTGGGGCGTGATGGAATGGGCCTACTACTACCAGACCCCAGGCCTGAACATCGCGCCGATGTCGGCCAAGGCTCTGGAATACAGCGTCAGCTACTCGTTCTTCCACTGGGGCATCAGCGCCTGGTCGATCTACGCCCTGGCCTCGCTGGCCATGGCCTATCACTTCCATGTGCGCAAGAAGAGCGGCCTCAACCTGGCCTCGATCATCGAGGCGGTCACCGGCTTCAAGGCCACCGGCCCGGTCGGCCGCGCCGTCGACCTGATCTTCCTGCTGACCATGATGGGCGCGCTGACCGTGTCGCTGGCGCTCACCGCCTCGACCCTGACCCGCGGCCTTGCCGACCTGGCCGGTACCCCCAACACCTTCACCGTGCAGTTGCTGGTGATCGGCGCGGTGGCGCTGCTGTTCTCGCTGAGCTCGTACATCGGCATCGACGGCGGCCTGCAGCGCCTGTCGAAGATGGTCTGCATCGGCGCCCTGGTATTCGCCGCCATCGTCCTGCTGGTCGGGCCGACCCAGTTCACCCTGAACAACACCGCCAATTCCATCGGCCTGATGCTGCAGCACTACGTGCAGATGAGCCTGTTCACCGACCCCGCCGGCGACGGCGCCTTCACCCGCAACTGGACGGTGTTCTACTGGCTGTGGTGGGTGTCCTACGCCCCGGGCGTGGCGATGTTCGTCGCCCGCGTGTCGCGTGGCCGACTGATCAAGGAAGTGGTATTCGCCCTGCTGCTGGGCGGCAGCTTCGGTTGCTGGTTCTTCTTCGGCGCGCTGGAAAGCTACAGCATGCACCAGTTCATCAACGGTCAGATCGACGTACCCAAGCTGCTCGGCACGCTGGGCGGCGAAGCCGCGGTGACCGACCTGTTGCTGGCCCTGCCCTGGGGCACGCTGTTCCTCGCCGCGTATCTGTTCATCATGGCGGTGTTCTGCGCCTCGCACATGGACGCCGCCGCCTACGCCGTGGCCGCCACCAGCACCCGCAACCTGCGCGAAGGTGAAGACCCAAGCCCCACCCTGCGCCTGTTCTGGTGCGTTGTGCTGACCCTGGTGCCACTGGCCATGCTGTTCGCCAAGGCCTCGCTGTCGACCATGAAGACCGCCGTGGTGCTTACCGCGATCCCGTTCATGCTGATCCTGCTGGTGAAGATCTACGGGTTCTTCAAGTGGCTGGCGGCCGATTACGGCCAGGTGCCGGCCTACCGCATCGAGGAAGAGGCCACCCGCCTGGCGGGTGAGGAACCGCAGCCGCAGGCACCGCGTAGCGCTGCCGTGGTGCACTGAAATACAAGGTGGGGGCGGCTTGCCCCCCCATTAGGCAAATTTTTTTGCCCAGATTGTTAACCAACAGATACGCGTTAACCAATAAGAACCGAGATAGAGCCATGAACGATTTCAAACGCCTGCCCGCCGACTTCTGCGCCAACCCCGAGGAGGCCTTCACCCTCCCGGCCAAGTTCTACACCCAGGCCGCCGTCTTCGAACACGAGAAGGAAGCGATCTTCGCCCGCAGCTGGATCTGCGTCGGCCACCGCAGCGAAGTCGCCGAGAAGAACGCCTACATCACCCGCCAGGTGATCGGCGAGAGCATCATCGTCGTGCGTGGCCGCGACGACGTGCTGCGGGCCTTCTACAACGTCTGCCCGCACCGTGGCCACCAACTGCTCGAAGGCAGCGGCAAGGCCAAGAACGTGATCACCTGCCCATACCACGCCTGGACCTTCAAGCTCGACGGCGAGCTGGCCCACGCGCGCAACTGCGAGAACGTGGCCAACTTCGACAAGGACAATTCCACCCTGGTGCAGCTGCGCGTGGAGGAATACGCCGGCTTCATCTTCATCAACATGGACAACGACGCAGGCTCTGTCGAAGACCAGCTGCCGGGCATGCAGAAGCGCATGCGCGAAGCCTGCGCGGTGATCGACGACCTGCACCTGGCCGCGCGCTTCGTCAGCGACACTCCGGCCAACTGGAAATCCATCGTCGACAACTATCTGGAGTGCTACCACTGCGCCCCGGCCCACCCCGGCTTTTCCGATTCGGTGGACGTCGGCCAGTACAGCCACAGCCTGCACGGCAACTGGACCCTGCAATACGGCCTGGCCAAACCGTCGGAGCAGTCATTCACCTTCGACGAGTCGGTGAAAGACCCGTCCTTCGCCGGCTTCTGGGCCTGGCCGTGCACCATGTTCAACGTACCGCCAGGGGCCAACTTCATGACCGTGATCTACGAGTTCCCGGTCGATGCCGAGACCACCCTGCAGCACTACGACATCTACTTCCTCAACAAGGAACTCAGCGAAGAGCAGCACAAGCTGATCGACTGGTACCGCGAGGTGTTCCGCCCCGAGGACCTGCGGCTGGTGGAGAGCGTGCAGAAAGGCCTGAAGTCCCGCGGTTACCGTGGCCAGGGCCGAATCATGGTCGACGCCCAGCGCAGCGGCGTCAGCGAGCACGGCATCGCCCACTTCCACAACCTGATCGCGGTCGCCCACCTGGACGACTGAATACACGCCAGCTCCCCGCCCCGCGCCAGGGCCTGGCGCGGGGCCTTGTTGTCGAGGTACGCCATGGCCAAGCAATACGAGATGTTCAAGGTGCGCGTGACCGGTGTGGAACAGGCCACGCCGCAGATCAAGCGCTTCACCCTGGCCCGCGCCGACGGCGGCCCCCTGCCCGCCTTCAGCGGCGGCAGCCACGTGATCGTGCAGATGCACTCGCCCTGCGGCAGCCAGTTCAGCAATGCCTACTCGCTGATGAGCGACCCGCGTCAATTGCACAGCTACCAGATCGGCGTGCGGCTCGAGGAGCAGTCCAAGGGCGGTTCGGCGTTCATGCACAACCAGGTCGCGGTGGGCAGCGAGCTGACCATCTCCACCCCCAACAACCTGTTCGCCCTGGACGCCGATGCCGGGCGCCATGTGCTGATCGCCGGCGGCATCGGCATTACCCCGTTCCTGGCGCAGTTGCACGAGCTGGAAGGGGGCGCCACCCCCTACGAGCTACACTACGCCTTCCGCGCCCCGGAACACGGCGCCTTCCAGGGCGACCTGGAACAAGGCCCGCATGCCGGCAACACGCGGTTCTACATCGACAGCCTGGACTGCAAGCTCGACCTCGCCGCGCTGTGCGCGGGCCTGGCCGATGACGCCCACCTCTATGTGTGCGGGCCCAAGCCGCTGATCGACGCGGTGATCGCCACCGCCGCCGCCGCTGGCATCGCCGAATCGCGGGTGCACTGGGAACAGTTCGCCGCCGCCGCGCCGGCCACAGGTGCGGCCTTCACCGTGGTGCTGGCCCGGTCGGGCACCGAACTGCAAGTCGAGGAAGGCATGACCATCCTCCAGGCCATCGAGAAGTCCAAGGCAGCGAAGGTCGAGTGCCTGTGCCGCGAAGGCGTGTGCGGCACCTGCGAGACGGCGATCCTCGAAGGCGAGGCCGAGCATTTCGACCAATACCTCAGCGACGAGGAAAAGGCCGCGCAGCAGAGCATGATGCTGTGCGTGTCGCGGGCGCGCTCGGCGCGGTTGGTGCTGGATCTCTGAGGGGCAGCGGCGGATCGTCTCCCCTGAGAGATGTAACTGAATACCGCCAAATAGCGCCGAAAAGGATAATCAGAGAAACGTCCTACGCGGATTTGGGAAGCCCTGTCGACCACCCATAATCCGTTCCTCGCTAGTGTTTCAGGTCTGCGTCACCGTCGCCCGTGGCTGGCTGCAACAGCCATCCACGGGCCTGCACGACGGTACGGCCATTGCCAGCCAGCGAGGACCTTATGCGAACGTTCCCCGAAACACGTCAGCACCAAAAAAACCCGCCCCCCCAATCGAGGCGCTCTACGCCGTCATGCTGCGATAGCTGACAGGCCACTCCCAAGATGCCAGGCAACGACGAGCACCGTCTCGTTCAAGGACAGCCGTATCCGAAGGACCTCTCATGTCCAGCCAATCAAACACTGGCCTCACGCGAGGAGCTAAACCATGACTGACGCCACCGTCGGCAGCGCCACCTCCGGCCCTGCCTGCAGCCCACGCGTGCCCATCCTGCCGGTGCGCTATGCCATCGTGCCGCGTACGGGCGATGCCCCTGCCTGTCGCTACGCAGACGC